>NZ_LR027880.1:205000-505000 GCF_900537995.1 Roseburia intestinalis L1-82
CGCCTGCCCGGTGCTGGAAGGTTAAGAGGAGAGGTTAGTCGCAAGATGAAGCTTTGAATTTAAGCCCCAGTAAACGGCGGCCGTAACTATAACGGTCCTAAGGTAGCGAAATTCCTTGTCGGGTAAGTTCCGACCCGCACGAAAGGCGTAATGATTTGAGCACTGTCTCGACAATGCATCCGGTGAAATTGAAGTACCAGTGAAGATGCTGGTTACCCGCGCCAGGACGGAAAGACCCCATGGAGCTTTACTCCAGTTTGGTACTGGGATTCGGTACTGCATGTACAGGATAGGTGGGAGACTGAGAAATTGGAACGCCAGTTTCAATGGAGTCACTGTTGGGATACCACCCCTGCAGTATTGGGTTTCTAACCAGCCGCTGTGATCCAGCGGTGGGACAATGCCAGGCGGGGAGTTTGACTGGGGCGGTCGCCTCCGAAAGGGTATCGGAGGCGCTCAAAGGTTCCCTCAGAATGGTCGGAAACCATTTTAAGAGTGCAAAGGCAGAAGGGAGCTTGACTGCGACACCGACGGGTGGAGCAGGTACGAAAGTAGGACTTAGTGATCCGGTGGCATAAAGTGGGATTGCCATCGCTCAACGGATAAAAGCTACCCTGGGGATAACAGGCTTATCACTCCCAAGAGTTCACATCGACGGAGTGGTTTGGCACCTCGATGTCGGCTCATCGCATCCTGGGGCTGTAGCAGGTCCCAAGGGTTGGGCTGTTCGCCCATTAAAGCGGTACGCGAGCTGGGTTCAGAACGTCGTGAGACAGTTCGGTCCCTATCCGGCGCGGGCGGAGGATATTTGAGAGGAGCTGTCCTTAGTACGAGAGGACCGGGATGGACGGACCACTGGTGTATCTGCTGTCGACCAACGGCATGGCAGAGTAGCCAAGTCCGGAAGGGATAAACGCTGAAGGCATCTAAGCGTGAAGCCCCCCTCAAGATGAGATATCCCTCACATAAGTGAGTAAGATCCCTTGAAGAGTACAAGGTAGATAGGGCAGAGGTGGAAGCACGGTAACGTGTGGAGCTGACTGTTACTAATCGATCGAGGGCTTGACCAAATAGCGAACGATGTTCGCATTGGAAGTTGCTTTGCAACTTCACAGTTGGTTGACGGTGTTCTGTATGAAGTTTTGAAGGTATCAACTTCAATGGCCTAATGGCTCAGTTGGTTAGAGCGCCGCCCTGTCACGGCGGAGGTCGCGGGTTCGAGTCCCGCTTGGGTCGTTCAATATGGGATCTTAGCTCAGCTGGGAGAGCATCTGCCTTACAAGCAGAGGGTCATAGGTTCGAGCCCTATAGGTCCCATTTGATACGCCGATGTGGCTCAATTGGCAGAGCAGCTGATTTGTAATCAGCAGGTTATCGGTTCGAGTCCGATCATCGGCTTTTCTCAATTTATTTTGAGAATTAAAATGAGTCAATTTCATATTGAACGTTTTAAATGGGCAGATTCCCGAGTGGCCAAAGGGGACAGACTGTAAATCTGCTGCAATTTGCTTCGGTGGTTCGAATCCACCTCTGCCCATTCTCTTTTTAAGAGATTAATTATTATCGCGGGATGGAGCAGTCTGGAAGCTCGTCGGGCTCATAACCCGAAGGTCATAGGTTCAAATCCTATTCCCGCAACTCGAATTTTAATATCGTATTTGCCCAGTTAGCTCAGTTGGTAGAGCAGAGGACTGAAAATCCTCGTGTCTCTGGTTCGATTCCGGAACTGGGCATTCAAAGAAAATATGGGATATTAGCTCAGTTGGTAGAGCACTTGACTTTTAATCAAGTTGTCCGGGGTTCGAATCCCCGATGTCTCATTAGCTAAAAGATTGGAAGTGTTGAAAAATCAACACTTCTTATTTTTGTACATTAAAAAAATTGATTACACTTTGTTTAATTTAGCAAGTATCTTTGGTTGGCTACAGCTTGAGCTTGATTCAAGTCGATTCCCGTTAAGTAATTCTTTTCTGCGACGGTTGGACTATGTCCTAATAATGCAGATGCAATTAGAAGATTACCACCTTTTGAATTAACAAGGGAGGTGGAAACATTTCTTCTAAAGGAATGAGGATCTTTAATGATACCTTTTTCGCTTTTTATACCTAATTTTTGACAAATACCTTGATAAACAAGATAGACAGCTCTATTTGTGATAGGTGAAGTATTTTCCCTATTAGGAAACAGATAGTTGCTATCGGGATATCGTAATTGATATGTTATATTATAGATGGGGATAAAAATATTATTCCATAAAGTTGAATGATTAAAAAAATATGGTAAAATAGAAATAAAAAAGGAGGAGTTTGCCATGAATAAAAAATGGACAAAAAGTTTGTTAATGATACTTTTATGCGTTTGCTGTATGTTTATGTTTAAAAGCATAAAAGTAAATGCAGCAATGACGGATGAGGCAGAAGATTATGAGTTGGAGGAAGTTTATAATGGAACAATAACAAGTCCTTCACCATGGTATACTACACACAGATATTACAAATTTAGTATTTCTAAAAAGTCACATGTTACTTTAAGTGCAACAGTAGATTCCACTACAAATTATGGGATGTGTATATATAATTCAGATGGAAAAATTGTACTGAATGGTAATGATTTGCAATATGAAAGTAATGTAGCGACAGGAAAATTCAAAACTAGTCAGAGCAGGACTTTGCCGAAAGGAATATACTATTTAGATATTACAAAAGGTGGTACAGAAATAAGTACAGTATATTCTTTCAAAATCCAAGCAGAAAAACAGATTAAATTATCTAAAGGAACTATTAGCTCTTTAAAAAATAACAAAAAGGGTCAAATGACAGTTAAGTGTAAATCAGCAGTAAATGCGATTGGTTATAGAATCCAATATTCTACAAATTACAAATTTAAAAAGGGAGTAAAAACTGTATATTCACCAACGACAACTTATACAATAAAAAAATTAGCAAAGGGAAAAAGATATTATGTTAAGGTGTGTCCATATACAGTTTACAATGATGGTACATATGTATTTGGACAGAATTCATATGTAAAGCAAGTATTCATAAAGAAATAGGATGAGATTAAACAAGAGGTTGTTAGAACAAATGTGTCTAACAACCTCTGAATTCATTATATAGAATATGTGATTCCGTCAAGTGTTAGCAAGCAAACTTTCTTTGTGGAAAGCAAGCATTTGACAGAATGATTACACTAAGTAGATGATGTGTTGCAAATGCCCTTTCTATCAGTATTTGAACATCGAGACTTAGGTTCGAATCCCTGATGTCTCATTAACTAAAATACAGCGAAAAGCCAGTAGAACTAAGGCTTTCCGCTATTTTTTTGTAATTTTTGAAGTGGTTTAAAAACATTTTGAACATTTACCATACCCTTTATGGATTGCTTCTTGTTCAGTGAATAAAAAAGGAGGAGCCAGTAAAACGGGGGATGTTTTACTGGCTTTGTTATGAAAAAAAAGAAACTGTTTTATGTGAAAAAGGTTTATTTCCTTTTGACATTATTTATAGTAAACGAAGTTCATGATGGAATTGTGGTAAATTTTTGAAAAAAGTGTGAAGTCCTGGTAAAGATTCGGTTACAATAACTGCACATGAAACGCTATTGTCTGAGGTGGGATGCTTGCGGTCTGTGTGGTTGCATGTGTAATGCGGACGCGCTGGCTGGGGCGGAGGGATGAAAGTGTGATCGGGCGGCCGGATGGATCGGAGAAGGTGGAATTTGAGACGACGTAGCGGACCTGGCTGTTGATGTCGTTTGGATTGCCGGTGTACAAAAAGCCATTTGCGGCGTCGATACTTGCAATCCTGCCGATCGAGGTTGCAATTTCAATTTGAGGGCGCCGCTTCTGTACCATGATCAGAAATGCATTTGCCTGTGGAGGGATGCTCCGTGTCATTGCAGAAGAGAAAACGGCATTGACCTCCTCCACGAAAGCATTTGTGATCTGTGAAATATTACCCCGCCGGGAAAGTGTTCCTCTGGTCTCTGTGTTCATTGAAAGTCTCCAGTACAGTAAGCTATTTATTTTAGTATATGATGTGATGAATCAATGTGCGAGTATAAATTACGAGTGACAATAGTCGGTTGAGAATCAATAGAGAAGTTGTTGAGATAAATGATCAGAAAAATCTTTGAGTGATTGGGGAGAGGGATATAGCGGAATGCAGCGCAATATGTAATTTATTAAAGAATCGTAAAAGATATTGCATAAGAAATGTAAACTTTTTTAGGTATTTTGGACTATATTTTGGAATCAATTCAAGGTAAAAATAAAATAACTATAAACAAATGAAATATTCAATTCCAAAAATATAAAAAAACTCACAAAAAATATAAAAAGAAATTGTATAAAATTACCAAAACAGGAATGGAGAATCTGACTCTGACAAAAAATTGACAAGTGGAAAAAATTTCAATAAAATACTGCAAAGCGTAGGAAAGAAGGGAAGTGAGAATACGGAGGAATTATCGAAAGCGCTGATGGAAGAACTAAATTGTGAGACAGCATTCACGATTCCGGTATTTGGAGGTATTCCGGTTGCCGAATCGGTAGTAGTGACATGGATCATTATGGCAGTTCTTTTGGCAGCGGCATTTTTCTTAGGAAGAAATCTGCGTGTAGAGAACGCAGGAAAACGTCAGCTGGCAGTGGAAACCGTCGTTGGCGGATTGCATAACTTCTTTTACGATCTGCTTGGAGAGGAAGGAAAATGTTATATTCCTTATTTAATGACAGTAGGAGTTTACATTGCAATCGCTAATATGATCGGACTGTTTGGACTGAAATCCCCGACAAAGGATGTCGGTGTTACCGGTGCGCTTGCATTGATGAGCATTGTACTGATCGAGTATTCGGGAGTACGTGCAAAAGGAATGAAAGGTTTTCTGAAGAGTTTCGCCGAACCGATTCCAATTATGTTACCAATGAATATATTGGAGATATTTATCCGTCCATTATCATTGTGTATGCGACTTTTTGGTAACATTTTAGGGGCATTCGTCATTATGGAGCTGATCAAGATCGTGGCACCGCTTTTAGTACCGGTTCCACTCAGTCTTTATTTTGACTTGTTTGATGGATTCATTCAGGCGTATGTATTTGTATTTTTAACATCCTTATTTATTAAGGAAAGCATCGAGTAAAAAAAGTAAAAACAAAAAAGGAGAAATTTATCATGACATCATTAATCGCAATTGGAGCAGGAATCGCAGCATTAACAGGTATTGGAGCAGGTATCGGTATCGGTCTTGCAACATCTAAGGCAACAGACGCTATCGCAAGACAGCCGGAAGCAGACGGAAAGATTACAAAAGCATTATTACTTGGTTGTGCACTTGCCGAAGGTACTGCAATTTTCGGTATGGTTGTTGCAATTTTAATTATCTTATTCTTAGGTTAAGGAAAGGGTCTGGTAGAGAATGCAATTATTAAGAATAGATTGGAACGTCGTCTTTACCATCATTAACCTGATCGTTCTGTATCTGGGACTTCGTAAGTTTTTAATTGGTCCTGTCACGAATGTTATGGAGCAGCGTAAGCAGATGATCGAAGGTCAGATCGCAGATGCCAACAAATTAAAGGCAGAAGCGGGAGACTTAAAGAAACAGTATGAGGGAATGCTTGCACAGGCGCATGAGGAATCTGCAGAACTGCTTGAGAAAACTCGTAAGAGTGCACAGGCAGAGTATGAGAACAGAATCAATGTGGCGGATGCGGAAGCAGAAAAGATCATCGAGAATGCCCATAAGACCGTGGAACTCGAACGTGACAAAACTGTGCAGGATCTTCAGTCACAGATTGCAGTTCTTGCAGTGGCAGCAGCAGGAAAAGTACTTGGTGAGGCAAGTACGAACGAGAATAACCGGTTACTGTATCAACAGTTTTTGACAAAAGCAGGTGGTGTGAATGACGCAGACAGCAAATAATTATGCAACGGTTCTCTTAGAACTTGGTGTGACAAGAGAAGCTGTTGATGAGACAAAAGAGATTCTTTCTCTGACCCAGGATCTGCCGAAGAGTTTAAAAAGCCCGGTTGTGTCAAAACAGGACAAACATAAGCTGATCGACCGGATTTTTCCGGAATCAATGAAAAATTTTCTGAAGGTGGTTTGCGATTACGGTGAGGCAGATCTCCTTGAGGAAATTTTTGCCGCATATGATGTAGTGGAAGCGGAGAAAAATGGTATCCTTCAGGCAAAACTGGAGTATGTCTTAGAGCCGACAGAGGATGAAGTGGCACAGATGAAGGCATATCTTGCAAAGAAATATCAGAAAGATAAAGTTGCGCTTGCATTGGAAAAGAAGCCGGAACTGATCGGTGGATTTGTACTGCGGGTAGGAGATATAGAAGAAGATTACAGCATGAAAGGGCGCTTAAATCGGTTAGAGAGAAGATTAGCGTGGAGGTGATAACGTGGGTTCTATCAGTTCAGAAGAGATTATATCTATCCTGAAAACAGAAATAGAGAACTATGACATGGTAAGCAAAGACCAGGAAGTCGGAACTGTCATCTGGGTCGGTGATGGTATCGCAACGATTTATGGTATTGAGCATGCGATGTATGGTGAGATCGTTATCTTTGAGAACGGTGTCCGCGGAATGGTACAGGATATCAAACGTGATCAGGTAGGCTGTATTATTTTTGGTAAAGACACAGAGATCAAAGAGGGAACGAAAGTAACCAGAACTAAGAAAAAAGCAGGTATTCCGGTAGGTGATGCTTACCTTGGAAGAATTATCAATGCCCTTGGAGCCCCGATCGATGGAAAAGGTGAGATCAAAGCAGATGATTACCGTGCCATCGAGCAGGAAGCACCGGGTATCGTAGACAGACAGTCCGTAAAACAGCCAATGGAGACAGGTATCCTTGCGATCGACTCCATGTTCCCAATCGGACGTGGACAGCGTGAGCTGATCATCGGTGACCGTCAGACCGGTAAAACATCGATCGCAGTAGATACCATCTTAAACCAGAAAGGCAAAGATGTTGTCTGCATTTACGTTGCAATCGGTCAGAAGGCATCTACGGTTGCAAAATTGGTGAATACACTGACAAAGAACGGTGCCATGGATTATTCCATCGTGCTTTCCTCGACAGCGAGTGAATCTGCATCCTTACAGTACATCGCTCCGTATGCAGGAACAGCACTTGCAGAGTACTTCATGTACAAAGGAAAAGATGTCCTGATCGTATATGATGATCTCTCCAAACATGCAGTGGCATACCGTGCACTGTCATTACTTTTAGAGCGTTCACCGGGACGAGAGGCATATCCGGGAGACGTATTCTATTTACATTCAAGATTATTAGAGCGTTCCAGTAAGTTAAACGACGAGTTAGGCGGAGGTTCCATTACCGCACTGCCGATCATCGAGACACAGGCAGGCGATGTTTCCGCTTATATTCCTACGAACGTTATTTCCATTACAGATGGTCAGATTTTCTTAGAGAGTGATCTGTTCAACTCCGGTATGAGACCGGCGGTCAACGTAGGTCTTTCCGTATCCCGTGTAGGTGGTGCGGCACAGACAAAGGCAATGAAAAAAGCATCCGGTACGATCCGTATCGATCTGGCGCAGTACCGTGAGATGGAAGTGTTTACACAGTTCAGCTCCGATCTGGATGATATGACGAAAGAGCAGTTACAGTATGGTAAAGGACTGATGGAGCTCTTAAAACAGCCGCTCTGCCATCCGATGAGCCTCGCAGATCAGGTAATTACACTGGTTGCAGCAAACAAACGTCTGCTTTTGGATGTGGATATCAAACAGATGAAAGAGTTCCAGGGAAGATTACTGGATTTCTTTAAAATCGAGCATAAAGATGTCGTTGATGCCATCAACGAGAAAAAAGTGCTGGATGATGGGATTACAGAAAAGATCGTAGAGGCAGTCAAAGAATTTAAGAGCAGGTGATAGAGCATGGCAAATACCAAGGAAATTCAGAAACGAATGAAAAGTATTCAGGATACGATGAAGATTACGAGTGCCATGTATATGATTTCCTCTGCAAAGTTAAGAAGTGCAAAGCAGAAGCTCGAAAATACAGAGCCGTATTTCTATGCGTTACAGTCTGCAATCTCACGACTGCTCCGTCATATTCCGGATGCTAAGAGCCGGTATTTTGACCAGCACGAGGAGATTCCGGACGACAAAAAACGCAGGGGATACATTGTGATCACTGCAGATAAGGGACTGGCAGGTGCGTACAACCATAACGTCATTAAAATGGCGCATGAACTGTTTGAGCAGGGTGAAAACAACAAACTGTTCGTCGTCGGAGAGCTTGGAAGACAGTATTTTACCAAGGAAGGGTTAGAGGTAGATACCGAGTTTAAATATACGGTGCAAAATCCTTCCCTGCACAGAGCCAGAGTTATCACAGAACGTATTCTGGAGTTATACAATAACAACGAATTGGATGAGGTATACATCATTTATACGAAAATGGAGAATTCATTTTCCATGGAAGCGGAAATGATGAAACTGCTTCCACTGGTAAAAGAGGATTTCATGGGGAAAGCTCCTGTTGATATTTATCAGGAGGAGATCAAGGCAGATACGACCATGCAGGATATTTTAGAGCATGTGGTGCCGAACTATGTCAACGGATTTATTTACGGTGCACTCGTGGAGTCATTTGCCAGTGAGCACAATTCACGAATGATGGCGATGCAGGCGGCAACAGACAGTGCAAAAGAGATGCTGCAGACTTTGTCCATTGAATACAATCGTGTGCGTCAGGCTGCGATTACCCAGCAGATCACAGAGGTAATCGGCGGTGCGAAGGCACAGAAGAAAAAGAAGAAAAAATAGGAAGGGGATGTGAAAGCGGAATGAAAACAGGAAAAATCGTGCAGGTCATGGGACCTGTAGTAGACGTTGAATTTGAAGATAATGACCTTCCGTTTATCAAAGATGCGCTTGAAGTAGACAACGGCGGAAAACGCTGTGTCATGGAAGTTGCACAGCACATCGGCAATAACACAGTACGTTGTATTATGTTAGCTGCCAGTGAGGGACTTCACAAGGACATGGAAGTTGTTGCTACGGGAAGCGGTATTACGGTTCCGGTCGGACAGGGCACATTGGGGCGTCTGTTCAATGTATTAGGAGATACCTTAGACGGCGGCAAGACTTTAGAGGGAGAGAAACACTGGTGTATCCACAGAGATCCGCCATCTTTCGAGGATCAGAGTCCGGTCGTTGAGGTACTTGAAACAGGAATCAAGGTCATCGACCTTTTAGCACCGTATGCAAAAGGTGGTAAGATCGGTCTGTTCGGTGGTGCCGGCGTTGGTAAAACGGTATTGATCCAGGAGCTGATCCGTAACATTGCAACCGAGCACGGCGGATATTCCATTTTTACCGGTGTCGGAGAGCGTTCAAGAGAGGGTAATGACCTCTGGTCCGAGATGAAAGAATCCGGCGTACTCGAAAAGACAGCCTTAGTGTTTGGTCAGATGAACGAGCCGCCAGGAGCACGTATGCGTGTTGCTGAGACAGGACTTACCATGGCAGAATATTTCCGTGATGAGGAGCATCAGAACGTGCTTTTATTCATTGATAATATTTTCCGTTTTACACAGGCTGGTTCTGAGGTATCCGCTCTGTTAGGACGTATGCCGTCAGCCGTTGGTTATCAGCCGACTTTAGCAACTGAGATGGGTGAATTACAGGAACGTATCGCATCAACCAAAAACGGTTCCGTTACTTCCGTACAGGCAGTCTATGTGCCTGCAGACGACTTAACTGACCCGGCGCCTGCAACGACATTCGCACATCTGGATGCAACGACCGTTCTTTCCAGAAAGATCGTAGAGCAGGGTATTTATCCGGCAGTTGATCCGTTGGAGTCAAACTCCCGTATCCTCGAGGAGGATGTTGTCGGAAAAGAGCATTATGAGACAGCAAGACGTGTTCAGGAGATCCTTCAGAAATACACAGAGTTACAGGATATCATTGCAATTCTTGGTATGGAAGAGCTTTCCGAGGAGGATAAACTTGTTGTTTACCGTGCAAGAAAGATCCAGAAGTTCTTATCCCAGCCGTTCCACGTTGCAGAGAACTTTACCGGTGTACCGGGCAAATATGTGCCGTTAAAAGACACCGTACGCGGATTTAAGGCGATCGTTGACGGTGAGATGGATGAATATCCGGAAGCTGCTTTCTTTAACGTAGGAACGATCGAGGATGTCATTGAGCGGGCAAAGACAATGGGTAATACCGGTTCCGCCAGCTAGGAGGGAGGAACATGAATACATTTAGCTTAAAAGTAATTGCCTGTGATAAGGTATTTTACGATGGAAGATGTGCACAGGTAGTCCTGCCGCTCCATGATGGTTTAAAGGCGATCCAGGCGCACCATGAAAATATGGTGTTTGCCGTGGAGGTCGGAGAGATCCGTATCTTAGAGGAAAACGGAAACACGATCTACGGTGTTACGGGAACCGGGTTTGCGCAGATCATCAACAACCGTGCAACAGTCATTGTAGACACCTGTGAATCACCGGAGGAGATCGATGTAAGACGTGCGCAGGAAGCAAAAGAGCGTGCGGAAGAACAGCTCCGCCAGAAACAGAGCATTGAAGAGTATCATCGCTCCAAAGCCTCATTAGCGCGTGCTATGGCACGTCTTAAGGTGGGAAGCAAGGATCAGCCGATCGGTTATTAATGACGGGCATCTGAAGGCAGACAGCCGGTTGGTTACTGATGGCGGACTTTCGAGGGCAGACAGCCGTATACTTCTTTGAACATACGGTTGAATACCTTATAGTTGATAAAACCGTGGCGTTCCATGATCTGTGTAATGCTGTCGCCGGTCTGCATGAGGTCAGAATAAATATGGGAAAGCCGTACCATGTTGACGTATTCTAAGAAGGTGAATCCCATGTTTTTCTTAAAGAAACGGCAGAAGTATTCCGGATTGAGTGCAAAACGGTCTGAGATATCCGAGAGGGAGAGCGGTTCCATATAATGCCTTTCCACATAAGTTATGATATCTTTCAGCCTTGTGAGCGTTTTGGTATCCTGCGAGACGGTACTCTGTGACTGTGGCAGGACGTAAGAAGTATAAAGTATATAAAGAAAATGATGAAGGTGGCTGCCAAATAAAAACTGGTAGCCATTTTTTTCATTTTTATATAAGTAACCCATGGTCAGTAAGTGATCCCGCATTTCGCAGAATACGGGGTCATTTTTATATTTTTCCGCAGAAAAGTATTCCTGAAAACGGATGGAGGCAAAACCGGGAAGCATCTGGTTAAAGAAGTCAAACGGGATCTGCAGCAGGTAGGTTTCCGTTCTGCCGATCGTGCGGGTGTAATGGATGTCACCGGAATTCACCAGAAAGATATCGCCTGTGTGCAGCAGGAAGGATTCCTCGCGGCAGATGACATGCATGGAACCGGAGGAGATGTATAAAATCTCAACGTGTGCGTGCCAGTGGCTGGGCACGAGCTGGTTGTCGGACTGGTAGATGTCGAAGTAGACGGGGAGTTTGGGTTTGGAGGTGATGATTTCGTGGGTGGTCATGGTGGTGGGGATTCCTTTCTTCTGGGGGAAATTGATTTGTGGCATGCGGGGGTTTTGGCGAGCCTTCCTGCGGTCTGTATGGCGCCGGAGTGTCCGGGTAAGGCTGAGCCGGTTACCGCTTTTTCGTGTTCCTAAGCGGGCACCTGAACAAAGTGGCGATTTCATGCTGCTCCCAGAACTCGCTTTTTCGTTTATGGAAAGCCAAAAGTGCATTGAGCTCGGACAACTGTCCGCAGCATGACTTTTTGTTCATGTGCCCGCTAAGGAACACACAAAAAGCGGTAAGACGGCTCCACCTTACCCGGACACCCCGGCGCCGTACAGACCGCAGGGCATGTTGGAAAGCCTTCCGGAAAATATGTGCGGCAGTCCTTGTAAAATACGATAGGACTGATTCTGCCAACTTTGTTGTTAAGCTCATAATAAGTCAATATCGACCGAAATACAAGTCATTATCTGCCTTGAAATAAAAGTGTAAGGTAAGTATGATAGGAATATAAAGAATATAAGAAACGTAAGAGAGTTGCCGACAAAACGCGTCAATACCAAGAAGCCGTTGCAGGCAAAAACGCATCGAAACCAAGAAGCCGTTGCCGACAAAACGCATCAAAACCAAGAAGCCGCTGCCGACAAAACGTATCAAAACCAAGAAGCCGTTGCAGGCAAAAATGCATCGAAACCAAGAAGCCGTTGCCGACAAAACGCATCAATACGCTGAAAGCGCTGCATGCAAAACTCCCCAACAACCTGCATCTGTTGCGAGGGGGACGCAGATTTAAAAGAAGGTGCTGGGGAGCCGTCGGTCCTTAGCGACCGTATTTTGGTCGCTTAGTACCGCTACGAGCGACACGCAGCGAGAGCGTGCCTTCGTTAAATCTGTGTATGCCTCACAACATTCACAGCCTAAAGAGGAGTTTTGCCTCCAACGCTCACAGCCTAAAGAGGAGTTTTGCCCCAACGCTCACAGCCTTCGGAAGAGTTTTGCCTCCAACGCCCACCCACCAAATATTTCAAAAAGGAGCCCACAATCATGGAAAAATGGCAAAGATCACTTTATCAACCCAACCTCCCTCTCGGAGCTGACGGCACCAAAGTCACCGCCTCAAAAGCACACATCACCCTGTCAAAAGAAGCCGCCAAAGAAGGCATGGTTCTTCTAAAGAACAATGAAAGCCTTCTCCCATTTCAGGCAGGCACCAAACTCGCCCTGTTTGGAAAAGGCAGTTTTGACTATGTCAAGGGTGGTGGCGGAAGCGGAGATGTAACCGTTGCTTATACGACAAATTTGTATGAGGGATTCAAGAAGCTGCCGGAAAAAGTAGAAGTGTATGAGGCACTCTCTGATTATTACCGTAAAGAGGTAGAAAAACAGTACGAGGCAGGAGCAGAACCGGGAATGACAGTAGAGCCTGCGTTTCCGGAAGAAACTGCAAAAAAAGCGAGAGCGTACACGGACACGGCAGTGATCTGCATCAGCCGTTTTTCCGGGGAAGGCTGGGACAGAAAGAGTTCTTATGATAAGGAGATGGATGAGTCGGTACAGACAGATCCGCTGCTGGAAAAGGCAGAGCGCATTTTTCCGGACGGAGACTTTTACCTGACGAAGGAAGAGAGCGCGATGGTGGAACAGGTGCAGCAGTTGTTCCCGAAGGTGGCAGTCGTTATGAATGTCGGCGGCATGGTCGATACGGACTGGTTTGCAGAAAATGAAAAAATTCAGGCGGTGCTGATGGCATGGCAGGGGGGTATGGAAGGCGGAAGCGCAGCAGCAGAGCTTCTGTGCGGCGTCGGCAGTCCATCCGGAAAACTTTCCGACACATTTGCAAAGAAACTGGAAGACTATCCGTCATCGGAGACATTCCATGAATCGGTAAAATATGTCGATTATAAAGAAGATATCTACGTCGGCTACCGCTATTTTGAGACAATACCGGGGGCTGATAAAGCCGTCAATTATCCGTTTGGCTACGGTCTTTCCTACACGACTTTCGAGCGTGCGTTAGTATCTGCGGAAGAAAAACAGGGTGTGATCCGCGTGCGTGTCAATGTGACCAACACCGGAAAATATCCGGGAAAAGAAGTCATGCAGTTATATGCGCAGGCACCGCAGGGCGTACTTGGAAAGGCAAAGAGAGTCCTTGCAGCATTTGAAAAAACACGACTGTTAGCACAGGGAGAAACGCAGCTTCTGACGTTAGAGGCACCGGTGGCACAGCTTGCATCCTATGATGATCTGGGAAAAATTCAGAAATCTGCCTATGTGCTGGAAAAAGGTAAGTATCAGTTTTATCTTGGCACGTCCGTGCGGGAAACAGAGCAGGTATTTTGTTTTACGATGCCAGAGGATACCGTAACAGAGCAGCTTACCGCAAAACTGGTTCCGACTTTACTTGCGGAGCGCATGCTCTCCGATGGAAGTTTTGAAAAACTGCCGCAGTCCGAACCGAATGATCCGGATTACTCCGCAATCAAACGTGTTCCGAGGGAGGAAAGCGATGGATTTTCACCGGCTGTCCGCGCACTGCCGGGACATCAGATCTGGTCACAGCCGTATAAGAAAGACGCACATATTTTTATGGAAGTTGCAGAAGGAAAGATCACGCTGGATGAATTTGTGACACAGATGACGGATGAGGAACTTGCGCATATTTTAGGCGGACAGCCGAATACCGGTGTGGCAAATACATTTGGATTTGGAAATATGCCGGAGTATGGAATCCCGAATATTATGACGGCGGACGGACCTGCCGGACTCCGCATTGAGAAAAAATGCGGCGTAGTTACGACGGCGTGGCCGTGTGCGACACTTTTAGCATGTACCTGGAACCCGGATATGTTATATCAGGTTGGTGCAGCAGGTGCCGCTGAGGTGAAGGAAAATAACATTGCCGTCTGGCTGACGCCTGCGGTCAATATCCACAGAAGTCCGCTTTGCGGAAGAAACTTCGAGTATTATTCCGAAGACCCGTATCTGACCGGGAAAATGGCATCTGCAATGGTAAAGGGAATCCAGTCAAAACATATTGCCGCGACGGTCAAACATTTTGCATGCAACAATAAGGAGACAAACCGTAAGGAAAGCGATTCCAGAGTGTCCGAGCGGGCAGCAAGGGAGATTTATTTAAAGGCGTTTGAGATTATCGTAAAAGAGGCAGATCCGTGGTGCATTATGTCATCTTACAATATCGTAAACGGACACAGAACTTCTGAAAACCGTGAACTTTTAGAGGACATCTTAAGAGGTGAGTGGAATTATCAGGGAATGGTCACGACCGACTGGTGGACAAGCGGTGAGCATTATAAAGAAGTAAAAGCGGGAAATGACATCAAGATGGCATGTGGATTTCCGGAGAGTCTGCTCCGTGCAAAAGAAGCAGGAGTGCTGACAAGAGAAGAGATGGAGATCTGCGCAAAGCGTATTTTAGGATTAATACTGAAAATCGACTGAGATCAGACGAAAAACAATCATAGACAAAAATAATGACAGGCTAAAAAGATAACAACAGATATATAGTGTGAAAAATAAGATTTTTCACACGCAAGATTTGTGCTTACGCACAAACTTGAGATGCAAATGAAAACGTTGTTTTCATTGAAAGACAGCGCAAGAATGGAGATTAAAATGGAGGATTATCATGGGTAACAGTGGAATCGGTGTTCCGCTGCCGGAACTGGCAGCATACTGCAGAGAGGCAGCGGCAGAGGGAGCCGTGCTTTTAAAGAATGAGGGGCATATGCTTCCGATCAAAAAGGATGAGACAGTTTCTATTTTCGGAAGAAGCCAGATCGAATATTACCGGAGCGGAACCGGTTCAGGTGGAGCGGTCAATGTGCCGTATGTCAAAAATATTTTAGACGGAATCAAAGAAAATAATGCTTTTCCTGTAAATGAGGATCTGGTAGAAACCTATAAAGAATGGTTAAAGGAGCATCCGTTTGACAATGGAGGCGGTGGATGGGCGGCAGAGCCGTGGCATCAGGAAGAGATGGAGATCACCGACGAGATCGCACGCCGCGCAGCAGAAAAGTCTGAAAAAGCAATTTTTCTGATCGGAAGAACTGCCGGTGAGGATAAAGATTACGAGGACACGGAAGGCAGTTATCTTCTGACAAAACGGGAGAAAGAAAATCTTCGTGTTGTAACAAAATATTTTAACGAAGTGGCAGTGCTTTTAAATGTGTCTAACATCATTGATATGAGCTGGACGAAAGATGCGGCATATCAGGATCACATCAAAGCGATTCTTTACATCTGGCAGGGTGGTATGGAAGGCGCGAACGCCGTTGCAGATCTGTTATCGGGCAGAGTGACACCATCCGGAAAACTGACGGATACGATCGCGGAGAAACTTTCTGATTACCCGGCAGCAGACCATTTTGGAAGTAAGACAGAAAATATTTATGCGGAAGATATCTATGTCGGCTACCGTTATTTTGAGACATTCGCACCGGAAAAAGTAATGTATGAGTTTGGTTTCGGTTTATCTTATACGGAATTTTCCATGGAGATGGTAAAAGCGGAGAGTACAGGAAATGGAAAAGATGCAAAGATCGCACTCAGTATCCGTGTGAAAAATACCGGGGCAGCAGCCGGAAAAGAGGCTGCACAGGTTTATGTGTCCGCCCCACAGGGACAGCTTGGAAAACCGGCAAGGGTATTGTGCGGATTTGCAAAGACAAAACTGCTTGCTCCGGGCGAGGAGGAAGTACTTGAACTTACCATTCCGGTAAGCCGGTTTGCTTCCTATGACGACAGCGGTGTGACTGGTCATAAGTCCTGCTATGTCTTAGAGGAAGGTCTGTATAAGATCTATGTTGGAAACAGCGTCAGATGCACAGAAAAAGCCAATGTGGACGGAAAAGGCGGTTATGAGGTTTCTTCCTGTATCGTCACAGAGGAGTTGGAGGAGGCGCTTGCGCCGACAAAAGAATTTTTGCGTCTTAAGACAGGCAGACAAAAGGAGGACGGGGTGTTTGCCCGTGCATATGAAAAAGCACCACAGCAGATGGTTGATCTGGCAGAGCGGATCAAAAGCCGTCTGCCAAAAGAACTGCCACAGACCGGAAATAAAGGAATTACCTTACAGGCGGTTGCAGAGAATATCAAAAATGGCAGCAGTGTGGAAGAAGAATTGGACGCATTTGTAGCACAGTTTACCAACGAGGAGTTAGCCGTGATCGTCCGCGGCGAGGGAATGAGCAGCCCGAAGGTAACACCGGGTACAGCATCCGCATTTGGCGGTGTCAGCGACAGCCTGCATGGTTATGGCATCCCGATTGCCTGCGCATCCGATGGCCCGTCCGGCATCCGTATGGAGAGCGGATTAAAGGCAACACAGCTCCCGATCGGAACACTCCTTGCATGTTCCTTTAATATTCCAATGATGGAAGAATTATATCAGATGGAAGGCAGGGAATTAGTTGGAAACGAGATCGACACCCTGCTTGGACCGGGAATCAATATCCACCGCTATCCATTAAATGGACGTAACTTTGAGTATTTCAGTGAAGATCCGCTTGTGACAGGACAGTTTGCGGCGGCAATGACAAGGGGAATCCGAAGTGCCGGTTCTTCTGCGACCGTGAAACATTTTGCAGCGAATAATCAGGAGACGGAAAGACATAATGTAAACTCCGTTGTATCTGAGCGGGCACTCCGTGAAATCTATCTGAAAGGCTTTGAGATTGCCGTGAAAGAGGGAAATGCAAATTCGATCATGACCTCTTACAACCCGGTCAACGGACACTGGACGGCATCCAATTATGACTTAAATACGACGATCCTGCGTGGCGAGTGGGGATATCAGGGAATTGTTATGACAGACTGGTGGGCAAAGATGAATGACGTTGTAAACGGCGGGGAGGCAGACCGCAGATACACCTCATTCATGGTTCGTGCACAGAATGACTTATACATGGTAGTCAACAATAATGGTGCTGCCATCAACGCAGCGGGCGATGATACCGTAGAAGCGTTGGAGGCGGGAAAACTCACTGTTGGAGAGTTACAGCGCTGTGCGAAAAACATCTGCCGTTTCCTGCTTGGAACACCTGTGATGAAACGTCCGTTAAAAGATTTTGATCCACTGCTTACAGTTACTGCAAAAGAAGCAGTAAATACAGACGAAAAGCAGGTCTGTGCACTGCAGAGCGGAAACCGGATCGAGGCAGGAAAGTTTGAAAACACAGTCCTTTATGTGGAAAAAGAAAGCATTTTAAACGTTAATGCACATTTCTGTTTCCCGGTGGAAGGATTAGCACAGGGAGCTGCCAATCTGTATCTGAATGGAGAACTGATGGCAACCGTCCAGACAGGTGGAACCGGAGAGCGTTTCCTGACACAGCGGATGTGTCGTGTGAAATTTATGCCGGGGTATTATGAACTGAAAGCAGAGTATGTGACATCGGAACTGAAGTTGGACTGGATTGAGTTAGAGTAAAATTTATTATCTGAATTTATAAAGTAAAAGTATACAATTTTAATCTCATAAAACAACTTAAAAAAGCAAAAATTAAGTAAAAACTCTGAAAATTTACAAACTAATATAATCTTAATTGACAATGTTTTTTAAAGTAACATATAATTAAAAGACAAAGTGCATAAAGCTAATAAATGTATTGGAGGTAAGTTTATGAGAAAACGTTTTATGGGAAAACGACTTGCAGCCGCTCTTTTAGCGGCTGCAGTTGCGTTTTCAAGCGGCAATTTTGCAGGGGGATACGAGTATGTCTATGCGGCAGAAGCGAGTGTGTTTTATACCGGGACAAACACAGTAACAAAAGACAAACTGGATCTTGCAACAGAGGATTGGGATAATCCGCCAATGATCACTTATGATGAAAGTATTGCAGATTGTGTGACAACGAAAGATTTCACAATGAAGGCAGATATTACACTGGATGATGAGGCGTACGCATCATTGGGTACCGGGGAAAGTTACTTAAAGGTTCAGGGTATCGTGAAGCTGGGAAGTGAGTGGACATGGACAGACAGTCAGGATATCCCGTATTTACAGCAGAGCAGTTTTTCAGAAGATACACATAAAACAACGATTACGATCAAGTTTGAGGATAAGGATGCAGATGATTTAAAAGGTGTATATTTCCGACTGATTGGTCAGGGCTTTTCAGGAACATGTACATTTTCCAATGTTACATTAAGCGGTGTGGCAGAAGCGCAGCCGGAACTGCCTGCAAAAGATCCGAGTGTGATCGATGATTTTGAATCTGCAGAGACAGGAAGCAGTGCAGGCTGGGAGCAGGAAGGCGGCTGGCAGTACGACAATGCGGTAGGAATCAGTGTAGCTGAATTTCAGGGAAGCAAAATGTTAAAGGCAGATCTCGATTATACCGGTTGTGAAGGTTTTACATGGAGTGAGGCAAAGATTAAAAAGTCGTTTGCAGAAGGACTCGATGTATCGGCTTATAATGTTTTAAGCTATGAAATGATCTATCCGGAAGCTTTTGACGGTTCTTTTAAGGCAAAGATTTTTGCAAAAAACGGAGCAGATGATGTGGAGATCATCAACAAAGAAGCAAAGATCGAAACGTCAGATCTCGGTGACGGATATAAGAAAGCAGTGGTCACTGTCAAATTCTCACCAAACACTGCAAAGATCACGGATCTGATGATTGGAACAGTTGGTGTGAGCACTGCCTTTTTGGGAAGCGTATATCTGGATAACCTGACTTTATCCCAGTATAATGCAGCGGGCGATTATACGGAGATCACAGAGACGGCAGGAGAGGCTGTGCTTGCAGATACGTCCAGTATGCCGGAAGAAGTAACACTTTCGGATGTGAATGCATCAGGTTCAGCAAAAGCGTTATATGCATATTTAAAAGGACTGGATGCTGCTGACCAGGTATTATTCGGACATCAGAATGACACAAGCAAGCATGTTTCAACCAGAGACGGTGTCTATTCGGATACAAAGGACGTGACCGGAAGTATTAGTGGTCTGGTCGGAATCGATTCGCTGGCACTGACAGGCGTGGAACTTGGAATTGATAACGTAGATGATGCAGTTCAGAAATCTATCGAGATCAGCAAGGCAGCAGCTGCAGAGGGTGCAATCATTACATTATCCACCCATATGCCGAATATGAGCAATGAAAAAATCATTGCAACACCGGATGCGGCGAGAAAATATGATTTTTCACAGTGTGATTTTTCGGAGGCAAAAGACCTGAGCAATAACTGCTCCGCAGAAGTACTTCCGGGTGGAAAATACAATGCGCAGTTTACAACCTATCTTGATATCATTGCAGATTACGCAAACGGACTTGGCGATATTCCTGTTTTATTCCGTCCATTCCATGAAAATACAGGCGGATGGTTCTGGTGGGGTGCTGCGACAACCGATAAAGAGACATACCGTGCGCTGTTCCAGTACACACAGGATTATCTGGCATCAAAGGGAGTACACAACTTTATTTATGTATATTCCCCAAATGGTCCGTTAACTTCAGAGGAAGAGTATATGGACCGCTATCCGGGCGATGACTGTGTGGATATCGTTGCATTTGATTACTATGATGATTACAATACTTATCCGGCAGAATATTCCGGCGAGTTTGTGGACAATTTAAAGAAAACCTGTCAGGTGGTAAAGAATATTGCAGACGCAAAAGGAAAAGTAGCTGCAATTTCCGAAACCGGTGTAAGGGTGATGAAGGCCGATGGATCGGATAATGAAGGAATTTTAGTAAAAGGAAATCCGATCGCAGGACACAACTGGTACAAACAGGTTAATCAGGTGGCAGTTGACACCGGAATGCCGTACTTCTTACTGTGGGCAAATTTTGGAGACACCAACTTTTATGTCCCATATAAATATGATGATACCCACGGACAGGAACTGATCAACGAGTTTATTGAATTCTACAATGAAAAATCTTCTGTTTTTGCGAATGGAACAAACTTTTACGGAAATGCAGACCAGAAAGAAGTAAGAAATGTAAATCAGGGAAATGCAGCAGGTTATTTTGCCAATGTTTTCTCTAAGATGGCAATCACAAGTGCATTTACTTTAAAAGCAAATGTGAGAAATGCACAGAGTGTAAGTTTTGTGCTGACAAACCCGGATACAAATACAGAAAAAACGATCACGGCAGAGAAAACGGAAGAATCCGGTGCTTACGAAGGTGTGCTGTCTGCGGATATTCTGAGTGCACTTGGAACAACGGATACCGGTAAGATCAGCCTTGTGGCAGATGGCAAAACACTTGTGACTGTTTCCTATATCAGTTTTGGAAAAGAAAAGGAAACACTTGCAAAGAATGTCATTGAAAATTTTGAATTATACTATGATGACAATGACTACCTGAATGGAACTTTTACAGAAAATTCAGCAGCAAACTGCAGTTCTTCCTTTGTATTAGATAAGGATCATAAAGCAGAAGGTGTTTACGGAGGTGCATTTACTTATCAGCTTAAGACGGGCGGACCGGAAGTATGGACCGGACGTATGAAAGGTTTAAGCACAAACGATTACAGCGAATACAATGCGGTCAGCATGTGGGTAAAACCGGATGGAAAAGGACAGAAACTGGTAGTTCAGCTTGTTTCCGGCGGAGAGGATTTCGAAGTATTTCTGACTGACTTTGTAAAGACGACAGAGGCAAAATATGTTACGATCCCATTTAACAAATTAAAGGGTAAACAGAATGGAACTTTTGATCCAAAGAATGTTACGAAGTTTGCAATCTGGTGTAACAGCATTTCAGAAGACGGAAATGGGGTTGATATCCAGTCGAAAATTGTTTTTGATGATATCCGCTTTGTAAATGTGGATGAATCAAAGTTAAATGTGACAGAAGGTGGATATGTACTGACAGATCAGTCACTCGTGTCCGGAGGACAGAAACCGGGAGATACGGAGAAACCGGGAGATACAGAGAAACCGGGAGATACAGAGAAACCGGGAGATACAGAAAAACCGGGAAATACAGAGAAACCGGGAGATACAGAGAAACCGGGTAATACAGATAAAACGACAGTTGCAAAGGTTTCCGGCTTCAAACAGTCCAGGGCAACGGAGACTTCCATCCGCTTAACATGGAAAAAAGTAAAGAAAGCAGATGGTTATCAGGTATACCGTTATAACAAATCAACGAAAAAATATCAGAAGGTTGCAACGGTAAAAACTAATACCTATACGGATAAAAAGCTCAAAACAGCAACGGTTTATCAGTATAAAGTGCGTGCATACAGGAAAAGCGGTAAAAAGACGGTAACCGGAAAGTACTCCAATGTGATCAAGGCTGCGACCAGCCCGCAGAAGGTGACTGCGGTTAAGGCAAAACGTGTGAAGTCCAAGGTAAAATTAACCTGGAAGAAGGTAAAAGGTGCAGATGGATACGAGATCTACCGTGCAACATCCAAAAAAGGAAAATATCAAAAGATAAAGACGCTGAAAAAGGGCACTATTGTTTCTTACACAGACGGTAAAGCGAAGAAAGGAAAAACATATTACTATAAAGTAAGAGCCGTAAAAAATGCCGGAAAAACATCGGTGAAAGGAACTGCTTCAAATGCAGTGCGCTGTGGAAAATAAAAAGATTTATCATAATAATGATTATCTGGAGCGTAGATAAGGCTGACAGCAAAAAATCCGTGCGGATCAAAACTGATCCTGCACGGATTTTTTACTTATTCATGACAACAGGTTTCCTGTGAGGCGGTCTATTGTTTAGTTCAACATATTTAAGAACTGTGTGATCCTTGGAATGTTACTCTGCTCTAGTTCGGTGTAAGTTCCCTCTTTTAAGATTTTTCCCTCATCGAAGAAAACAACTTTATCTGCCACTTCTCTTGCGAAAGACATCTTGTGTGTAATGATCACGATGGTCTGTTTCTCGTCAACCAGTCTGCGGATGATATTTAAAACTTCCACTTCAAGTTCCGGGTCTAAGGCGCTGGTAGGCTCATCAAAAAGAAGTAGTTCCGGTTTCATGGCGAGTGCCCTTGCGATGGCGATTCTCTGCTGCTGGCCGCCGGAGAGCTGTCCCGGATAAGCGTCGCGCTTATCGGATAAACCGACTTTCTCTAAAAGAGATAACGCTTCTTTTTCGCATTCACTTCGGTCTTTCTTTAAGACGGTGATAGGACCTTCCATAATATTTTCCAGCACCGTTTTGTGAGGAAAAAGCTGAAAGTTCTGGAATACCATACCGGTTTTCATGCGGATATTCCGGATCTCGCTGCCGCTGTACTTTACTTTCTGTCCCTCTTGAAAGGACATGGAAGAACCGTTTAAAGTAACGGTTCCGCTATCCGGGATCTCAAGCAGATTAATACAGCGCAGCAATGTTGTCTTGCCGGAACCGGATGGCCCGATCAGGACGGTGGTTTTATTTTTCGGAATCTCTAAGGAGACACCTTTTAAGACCTGATTATTGTCAAATGATTTATAAATGTTATCTAAAGAATACATATGATACCTCTACTTTCCGACACGCAGTTTTTTCTCAATCCATTTCTGCAGTCCGGTCAACAGCGTACAGAAAAGAAGGTAAATGAGTGCAACTTCGATATAGATCCAAAGGTATTCGAGTGAGCTTGCTGCGGCTTCCTGTGCTTTACGGAACATCTCACCGATCATGATCGTAGATGCAAGGGAAGTATCCTTGACAAGACCGATAAAGGTGTTAAAAAGCGGTGGTATGGATACGGTAGCAGCCTGCGGAATGATGATACGGCGGAATGTCTGCTGATAACTCATTCCGAGGGAATAGCCTGCCTCCCACTGACCTTTATTGATGGAAAGGATTGCCGCGCGGATCGTCTCTGCGGAGTAGGCACCTACATTTAAGGAGAGTGCCGAGATACAGGCAACCCACTTGTTGATGCCAAGGGGATTACAGATACCCCAGTACATGATAAATAACTGTACCAGCAGAGGGGTTCCGCGGAATACCCAGATATAGATTCCGGCGATCTGTTTTAATACCGGTATTTTGTTGATAATGAAAAGCGCACACAGCACGGCAATGATGACGCCGATCGCAAAGGATACGAGCGTCAGGGGAATCGTGTAAAGCAGGCCCTGTCTTAGCATTGACCAGAATGCATTTTTCATCAGTTCCGCTTGTCTTGCTGTAATAATACCCGCTGTCAGGTATGCATATGATCCCATGATTTTTCTCCTGTAACAAAATTATGGCTGTGATACGTCCATGCCAAAATATTTTTCGGAAATTTCTTTGACGGTTCCGTCCGCTAATAATTCATCAATGGCAGAATTGAGTTTTTCAATCAGCTCGTCATTGCCTTTTTTCACCATAATGGCACTGGAATTGACATTATCAGATTCAGCAACGATCTTGGTGGAGTCCTCGCCGCCTTTCTGCTGTTTCCAGTATGCGTAAGTTAATTCGTCGTTGATCGCACAATCGGCTTCCCCACTTAATACACATTCCATGGCAAGTGCAAATTTATCCTGTCCGACGATCTCTGCGCCGTAGCTTCTTGCAATATCGCTGAAGTTTGAGGTAAGACCTTCTGCAGCTTTTTTACCATTGATGTCTTCGAAGGAATTGATATCAGTATTGTCAGCAGCTACGATCAGCACTGGTTTGGAATAAATGTAAGGGGTGGAAAAATCGAATTTTTCTTTTCTCTCATCTGTGATCGTAACCTGGTTCATGACAACGTCAAAGTTGCCGGCATCAAGTGCAGCAGTGATGGAATCCCACTCTGTCTCAACAAACTGGACATCATAGCCCATCTTTTCACCGATTGCATTTGCCATATCAACCTCAAAACCGGTTAAAGTACCATTTTCATCGTGGTAGGTGTATGGAGCATAAGTTCCCTCCATGCCGACAGTTAATACAGGTTTTTCAGCAGAATCAGCAGAACCTGTGGATTCTGTTGAAGTTTCAGCTGTGTTCTGTGCATTGTCAGCTGTATTATTTGCAGAATTACTTGCTGTATTGCTGTTAGAACCGCATGCTGCCATTCCTGTTGCTAAAACGGCTGTCAGTAAAATTGAAATCACTTTTTTCTTCATAAAACTTGTCCCTTTCCTTTTTTCATAATCTCCATCTTGTTTTCTTAATTCATACTATTCTGATATGATTTAGAAAAGATTATACTTTTATCAGATAATGATGTCAAGTGATTTGCAAAGAAAACATTTTGGTTTGTAAAAAAATACGGTAACAACCTTGCTATACAGGAGAAATGAAGTTATTCCTGTATCGGAGAAAGAAAGTTTTTCAGTTCTTCAATCGGGATTGGTTTTGAAAATTTGAATCCCTGCAGATAGTCCGCGTGACTGTTCACACAGATGGTCTCCTGCTCATCGGTTTCTACACCCTCATAGAGTACTTTGTACCCGAGTTTTTTAAAAGCAGTGGAAAAGTAGTTCAGGATAAACTGGGAATTTTCATCCTTATTTGCCATCAGAAGAAGGCTGCGGTCAAATTTTACAACATCCAGTTTTAAGCTAAGAATCCGGTCAAAATTAGAATATCCGGTTCCAAAATCGTCGAGGTAAGTACATACACCGAGGGATTTAAACTGCATTACACGGTCAAGAACGAGTTCGTATTCGGTATCGTTGCGGCTCTCGGTCAGTTCCACTGCGATGGTATGAAAATCAACACCGTTTCTTTCTACGATCTGCCGGAACTCTTCCATAAAATTTTTGTTGGAGAGCTCTGAAATGGAAAAATTTACGGAAACACGGGAGAGCTGGTAACCTTCATCCTGAAATTCCCGGATCGCACGGCAGGTCTTATTTAAAATGATCATGCTTAATTTATGGATATAGCCATTCTTTTCAGCGAGCGGAATAAACCGGTTTGGATATACCATGCCGGTGTCCTTTAGGTTCAGACGCATCAGTGCTTCTGCGGTGTCATAATTGCCGGCATTTACGTTGCGGACCGGCTGGCAGTATACAAGAACTCTTTTGTCATCAAGGGAACCGTTTTCTGCAATATCTTTTAACTGCGCCGAGAGATATTTCATATCATGAAAACTTTTATAATCGGCGGTGTCGCAGGAGCGGAAATTATTTAGTTCCATCGGTTCTGCAAAGAAGTTAAAAAGTTCGTAAAACTGCTCTAAGTTTTCACAGAAATCCAGATGATTGAACATAACGATCTTATAAGGCAGTTTATAAGTTTCAAAATGGCGTTTAAAGTCATTCTGGATCATATCCTGCGCGATTTTATCTGCATTCCGGATGTCACTGACATCAATTGCAAGAACAAAAAAATCTGTAGATGGGTGGAAGAGGAGTCCGTTTTTAAAGTAGCCGTTCCAGAAGTTGAAAAAAAGTTTGCCAAGCTCATCCGGCATCACATATTCGGAATCAGTGTCGAAACGGAGACACATATAATAAGTAGAATTTTGAATTGACGCCTGCTGGTTTAAATATTCGTTTAGGGAATCTGCATTCAGGGCCCCTGTCTTGATACTGTAAGAACTTCCATGTACCATATAAAGGATTACCATGATCGGCAGGAGAAAGGTGATGGCAAGGAAGGTATTGCTGCCAAAATAGTTTTCTGCACAGACGAGAAAAACACAGATGAACTGTACGATCACGAGCATATGGAATAAACTTGTTGGAATGCGTTTATGATAGTAAAGTAACAGGAAAAAAATAAACGCCATATAAATCCCGTAAGCAATCGTAAACGGTTTTAAATAAAGGTTATCATGCCATGCACCTGAGCTGTCCCGGTAGAAACTGTAACCCAATACAGGTGACAGTGCATCCACAACGGCAAAAATGATATATAAGGAATATAGGAAAATATTCATGATATGTCCTGTTTTTCCCGGAATACCAATCAAAATCTTTAAATAAGCCGCATACAGACAAAAAATGAGCAGCAGGCTTGAATGATATATTGCACGCAGAATACATAAAGTGGTATCACTGTCGAAATACAGTACAGTATAGTAAAAGCAGGAATTGCTGAAGGCTGCAATCAGCAAAAGCGCGATGCAGGTGCGAAAAAGCAGAAAAAGTCTGCTGCGGCGGATAAATGTCTCCCGGAGAAGCAGTAAAAGTAATATACATAAGATCACGAGAATCATATCTACAGCGGGAGTGTACCCGTTGATCAAAAAAGCGTTGGATAATATTTTTGGTTGCAGATTCATAATTTCATTCCCCTGTAATCAGATTAAAAGTAATTTAGCCGAACAAAAATTATACCATAATATGGGAAAAATGTCACAAAAATTCATGCTCAGGTTGACGTTAAGACAGCAAAGTTATAAAATAAAAAGCGCAACCGATTGCGCTATATTGGAGAGAAAGAATGTTGCTGAAGCAGTCAGCCGCAGGTACCTTAAGAATATAGAGAAATCGTGGAAAAAAGAGCAAATTAATGGAGGGGAGTGTGAAAAAATTTTTTCACACACAGAAAAGGTGAACATTATGAAAAAACAGGTTTACAGAAAACTACTGGCGGCATGTGTCAGCGTAAGTCTTGGAACTGTTCTTCTGGCAGGATGTGGGGATTCTGCCGGAACGACAGGGACAAAGACAGAAGACGTTTCTTTAACAACAGAAGCACAGAATGAAGCCCGGACAGCGGATGTATCAGAGGCACAGCAGGAATCAGAAACACAGACAGAAGTACAGGAGAACGATACATCGGAAGATGTGATTGAGCCGGTGGGAGAAGTTACAACATTCACGCTGCCGGACGGACCGGAGGAGTCTGATATTTTTGTGCAACCGGTTGCTGATATTTCGGATGACTTTATCCGAGGCATGGATGCATCCGCAGTTCTTTCTGTGGAAAACAGCGGGGCTGTGTATTATGGCTACGATGGAAAAGAGCAGGATGTGTTTGAGACACTTGCACAGTCCGGAGTCAATTATATCCGCCTGCGTGTATGGAATGATCCGTATGACGAGAACGGTAATGGCTATGGCGGCGGAAACAATGATCTGACGACTGCCATGAAACTTGGCGTGCGTGCAGCCAGATACGGAATGAAGGTCTGCATTGATTTTCACTATTCAGATTTCTGGGCAGATCCGAAAAGACAGCATGCACCGAAGGCATGGGAAGGTATGACAGTCGATGAAAAGAGTGATGCACTCTATGATTATACGACAGAGAGCCTTGGAAAGCTGTTAGATGCCGGTGTGGATGTCGGGATGGTGCAGATCGGAAATGAGATCAATAACGGTATGTCCGGGGAAACAGATGTGGATGCCGTGATGCAGCTTTTAAATTCCGGAAGTAAGGCAGTGAGAGAAGTGGCAGAGTCTTATGGAAAAGACATTAAAGTTGCCGTACATTATACGAACATTGAGGATAATGACCAGATCGATACGATGGCAGCAAATTTAAAAGATGCCGGTGTGGACTATGATATGTTTGGTCTTTCCTTTTATCCGTTCTGGGACGGAACCAATGAAAATATGCAGAACGTAGCAAAACTGATCGAGGATAAGTACGGAAAAGAAGTATATATTGCAGAGACTTCTTACTGTTATACATCTGAGGATGGAGACGGTTTTAGCAACAGCCTGAAAGGAACCGATGACCTGACAGACGGTTACGGTGCAACGGTACAGAGTCAGGCAACAGTGATCCGTGATATCTGTGCAGCCGCAAATGAGGCCGGAGTGGAAGGTGTCTTTTACTGGGAAGGCACATGGATCCCTGTCGGATCAGCCGATGCGGATAATTCCGCTCTGTGGGAGAAATACGGAAGCGGTTGGGCAAGCAGTTATTCGGCTGAGTATGACCCGGATGATGCAGGGTTATACTATGGAGGCTGTTCCTGGGACAATCAGGCAATGTTTGATTTTACCGGACACCCACTGGCTTCTTTGAATGTATTTAAGTATTTAAAATATGGCGCAACAGCGCCGCTTGCAGTTGACTATATCCCGGATGTTTACGTCTCCTGCAATGTAGGCGAAGATCTGGTTCTGCCGGAGAGTATTGATGTTGTATACAATGACCGTTCACAGAATAAAAAACAATCTGTAAGCTGGAATGAGACACAGATGAAGGCAATCGATACCACGAAAGCCGGCAGTTATGAGATCGAAGGGGCATTGGAAGAGGGAACCACTGTTACCGCGCATGTGGAAGTGGAAATGGTAAATTATGCGGTCAATCCAGGTTTTGAAGATAAAAACCGTTCAATGTGGAAAGTCTCTTATGAAGGGGAAGCCGATCCGACTGATTATCAGGTAAAAGCGGATGATGCACATTCCGGTGAGACCGCATTTCACTTCTGGTCCGGGGATTCGGATATGGAATTTTCCATTGAGCAGGAAGTGACCGGTCTGGAGAATGGGACGTATCAGTTGTCTGTATTTTCACAGGGCGGTGATATGTCATCGGATGCGTCCATGGAACTGTATGCAGTGACAGCAGATGGCGGGCAGACGGCTCCGTTTATGCTGACCACCTACAATGACTGGCAGAATCCGACGATTAAGGAGATTAAGGTTACGGATGGAACGGTTAAGATTGGGGTACGGTTCCAGTGTAACGTGGGCAGCTGGGGAACAGTGGATGATTTCACGCTGAACCGGATTTCGGACTGATCGTTTCATTAAATCAAAATAGTTTGTAGATTTGGTTCAATCAAAGGATGGACGCTTGGCGGACATTTGAATCTTATGAATAAAAAGCATGTTTGTTTCAGAATAAATATTCTGGGGCAGACATGCTTTTTTTCATTTTTTCTCCCAAAGTCACAAAAACAGCCTCGGCTTTGTGCAATTTGCCAGCCGCTAAGTTGTGAGCCACCTTTTGACACCCGAATCTTCATAGGAAATTACGTCCTATGAATGAAAAAGCCCTCCGGGCGGGATGCGCACCTCGCGGAGAAGAAGTTTGCTGTAAACAGCACCGCTCGAGCGCGAAAGAGTCGCAAGCGACTCTTTTCAGACTGTAGACAAAGCAGCACTTGATTTAACACTCGAGTGCTGCTTTTCTGTAACTTGTCCTGTTATCACACATATTTTTGAAAAGTATGCAAAAACAGTGTTTTTTGAGTGCTCTCTTGTGGAGCATTTCTGCCAGCTTTTTCAGATTCATGCACGTAAATGTAAGCCCGACTTTTAATTCCATTCGAGCTTTTCCTTTCATCTGCGTATAACGAAATCCATGGTTCTCTTTTGCTGTTCCAAATATCCGTTCTATCGTTTCTTTCCGTTGGTCATATAATTCTTTCACGCCTATCGTGTGACGGATATCTTCACATCGTTCCATGTAAGGTTCCCTGCTTTATATGCCTCTTCCATCGCACGGTAAGTTCCATAATAATCGCCAAATGGCTGGTGGATCAGCAGAAGATCGACATAGTCTGTTTTTAACTTCTTTAAGGATTCCTCGATGGATGCTTTTGCCTTCTCATAGCCGGCATTGCTGATCCATATTTTTGTCGTGATAAAAAGCTCTTCGCGCGGCAACCCGCATTTCTCGAGCGCATTGCCGACACCTTCCTCGTTGCCGTATGCCTGTGCCGTATCAATGCTGCGGTAGCCAATCGAGATCGCATCTAAGACGCAGCGCTCCGTATCTTCCGGCGGTGTCTGATAAACTCCGTAACCTAACATTGGCATTTTTACGCCGTTATTTAATGTTGTGTATTCCATTTGATATTCCTTCCTATTCTGTCAAGCCTAAATCTCCTTTATATATTTATACTGATATTTCGGACATTATTTATCAAGCATGGGAAGGCAGATAATACAAATGAAATTCAAAATGAGGATGAGCAGATCGTGCAGAAAGTGATGTGATTTAATTAAAAATAATGCTTTAGCCAGAGAAAGTGGCTCATAAAAATGTGATAAATAATGAAAAAGTCCCACATAAAAATGTAAAATCATAGAAAAAGTGGCTCATGAAAGTGTGAAAAGAGTGTATAATAAGGAATATTTGAGGGGCCACAAAGCGTTGGGGGATAAAACCATGGATAAATTATCAATATGGGATAGTGAGCATATATTAGATAAGATTTCATTATGTACATTGGAAAAGGGGCAGAAAATAGAGAGGAAGAAAACAACTGATTTTCCGCTGCCAGATATATTAAAAGATTTTTATAGAGATGCAGAAATATGTGGGGACTTTTACTCTAAGGAAAATCTGAAACTTCTTTATGATGAATACAATGAGAAACAGGAACATATCGGTATTACCGTTGAACAGTTACAACAGGATGGCTGGATTCTTGTAATGTATGATCGGTGGAGTTCATCTTTAAAAAGTTTGTCAATTTGGGAAAAAATCGTAATTGACAATGAATATAAAGACGAGAAAATTATCCGTTTTCTTGTGTGGCTTGGGAAAAAAGCCAGAAAGAAATATAATATAAAAATTTCCGATCCGGAAAATAAGCTGGAAAAGTGGAGAGGATTATACCGTGACCTGCCGGATGTGGACTGGTTTGTGCAGCAGCATTATTTAGTGATGGAAAACAATAATTATTATGCGTATCGTGCATACACATATTGGAATGAGATAGATCAGGCATTAGCTGGGTTATGGCTGGAGTGGAAAGAGGAAAAGTCTGCAGAATGGATGAAACTTGCGAGGGCATTACATGGAACATATGACATTTTCAAATATTTGGACTACGGGGAGAGAAGGAATTTATTTCTTTATATACAAGATGAATTTTTCTATAAGATGGATATTCCGAACTGGGAACAGACAAATGAATTTTATAGAAAAAAAAGACTGTTTGAATCAGCCGGATATTTAAAAAATCCAGATAAATATAACCATGTAGGGTTATGGTGTGGCAACCGTGTACTGGATCGGAAGAATTATAATCAATATGGATTCGAATACTATAGAAACGAGGATGTACATGAATATGACAGCATGCTGATCCTGTATCCAATGCTTTTATATATGGAATGGGGAACAGATGGCGACAGCAAAAGTTTTTGTGGTCAACTCGAAAAGTATGATGAAATTTGTCAGTTTTATATGTTTTATCATTATAGTCCGTCTTTATTATATGAAATGTTTGTTACAAAAGGGACTTTTTATATGGCATTCCGGGAACTGGTCCGCTGTCAGAGGAATTCTTTGTTAAGTGAGGAGATTTTTGAGCATACGGTAGTTGAAATCGTACAAAAAATATTTGAGGAGGGCTGCAAAAGAAAAAACTTTTTAAATGGTCAGCAAATAGGAATGTGTCTGCTGGACTTAATGTACATAAAGACGCAGAAGAAATATCATGAGGATTCTTTATTGGTAAAAATCATTGATCTTGTTGGGACGAAGACTTATTTTGAGGTTATATGGAAAGATATGCATTCCTATTTTCAGGAACTTTTTAAGCTGGAAAATACTGTGGAGTGGGTAAACGCATACCATCTGATCCTGATTTGTATCAAAAGATGGTTCTACATGAAGCCAGATCGTCAGGAATGTGGTTACTTTGATGATTTTCTCGAAGTGGTCTGGGAGGGATATCAGATTGTATTTAACAGGGGAGAACATATAAAATTTTTGGATGTATCCTATTTGGAGCCGGAGATATGTAATAGTTTATACGAAAAGTATATTCAAAAAAATAACAGTTCTGAGAAAAGGAAGCGGCTTTTTGCAAGAATTGATCTGGATAATGCAGAAGATACGATACCATATTATTATTTCAAAAAATTGCTGGAAATTCTCTATAATATCCTGGACATGCAGGAAGAAAAAGATGAGGTCGTCAAGTCAGTTTTCATTGAGGTTTTAGAGCAGGCATTGTTGAAGGAGCAGGCAGCGGAAGGCAAAAAGAACAGAGCGTACTTTGAGTATTCATATATGCAGATATATTCCGCCGAGGATATAATAGCGAAATGTATAAAAACGTTGTCAAGTACAAATAACTCAGAAAAGTATATAATGGAACAACTGTTAGAGAGAGACATCCCGGATTTATTAGTCTATTTTGAAGCAGCGGCAGATGAGGAATTTAAAACGAAACTGATAGATAAGATCAATGAAAAAGCTGCAATAGATTCCCTGAATGTTTTTCATGATGAAAGAGCAATCGATATTGTTTTAGATAACAAAATAGCCAGTTTATATCCAGCAGTACAAGACCTTATAGAAAAGAAATTAGCCGGATGGAAGAAAAATAATCTGCCGGAAAAAAGTGATGTTGTAAGATATGCATTACATCAGAAATGGAGATTAAAGTACATCCGTGGCGAGTATAAGTCGATTCTGGAGACCAGCTATGAAAAGTCAACCATAAATTAGCAAAAAATTTCTTTTTCATATCGGTGGTAAAAAAGGGTAACTTTAATAGAGCTCCCTTAGGGTGCTTTTTCAAAATCTATCGATATTGGTATACAGACCTCTTATTCGAGGTTGAATTCTACTTCGCCAGTGAGCATCTTCCAGATGACTCTGACAAGCTTGCCGGCACAGTGCCCAAGTGCATTGTAGTGAGACCGGCCTTCAGCCCTCTTGGCATCATAATAAGCCTTGAAGGTTGCGTTGTTTCTGACAACGTTCCAAGCTGCATTTACAAGGGCATATCGTAAAACACGAGAGCCACGTTTGGACATCCTTGTTGTCTTAGCCTGAAAGTTACCAGACTGATAAACAGAAGGATCCAAACCGGCAAAAGCAAGCAGCTTGTTAGGATTGGAGAAACGGTGAATATCACCTATTTCACCAAGAATCATTCCACCATTGATATAACCGATACCAGGAATGGTCATGATGACAGAATCGTTGAATTTCATGATATCCGTCATCTCAGCTTCAATCTTTTCTAATTGGCTATCCAGTAACTCGATTTGTTGAATGGTTTGAGTTATCTGAATAGATATAGCGCTGTCGTTAGCACCGACAGACTTCTGTGCGAGAACTCTTAATTCTTTGGCCTGTTCTTTGGTAAAGTGTCCGTGTGAGTTCACTTTGAGCAGATTTGCCAGATGAGTCATATGCATGGAAGCAATCTCTTTTGGAGAAGGTGCTTCTTTTAATAAAGCATAGACAGCGTGTTGATGCAGACCGGATTTGAAAAAGTATTGAATCTCCGGAAAGACCTGATCAACATAGGTTGTCAGTTGAATTTTCAATCGGGTACGTTGCTTTATGGTTTTCTGACGGAAACGTCCCAATGCCTTAAGATCCATCATATCGAGATCGAAGAAGCTGACGAATCTGAGGTTGTCCTGCATCATAAGAGTTTTAGCAATCACGTAAGTGTCGACCTTATCTGTCTTAGTTTTGCGAACGTTATTTTTTCGCATTTGACAGGTTTTGATGGGGTTCAACACACACACTTGGTAAAGCTCAGTAACAAGGTATCGAACAAGGTTGTCACCGTAGTGTGCCGTTGACTCAAGACCGATGATGAGGCTGTTCTTATCGAATGATTCGAGTTTAGAGACCAGCAGTTGGAAGCCATCAGCGTCATTTGTGAATTTGAACGGCTCAATGATTATTTCACCGTCGGAAGAAATCGCAGCGGCGAAATGATTAAGTTTGGCAATATCAATGCCTACGTAAATTTTCATGAGGTTGTACCTCCCTTTCCTAAAGTCTGATACCATGATGTCCACCAACGATTATCATCGTAGACTTGATAGAAATAAGTACTCTGAGTGAAAAACACTCCGGCAACATCCAGCTAATAAACAATTCAGATAAAGGTAGTGGCAATACACTCCAGTTGAGTAGTCAAGCTACAGAAAACAAATCAAAAGTCCATAGTATCTGAATTGTATTGAACCACGATATTAAAAGAAAGGAAATATGTGATAATTAACTTCCTAATTATCATACAAGGGGAATAATAAATTTTTTCAGGCAATCGTTTATACAGAAATCGAGGGATATAAGGATTTTACGAAAGCAGATCAGATCTGGAGGAGCATGATAGAGTCAAAGGATAAAGATGAGCAGTTTGCATCAGTTTATTTAAATTACCTGTATCTTTTGGACAGGGAATTATCTTCTGGTGAAGAGGGGGAAAAAGAACATATAGAATATGTGAATCATCAGTTTGAGTGGGTCTGCAGAATCATAGAAGATGAAAAAATCCAATGCTGGGGGCAAAAGCAGCGGGAAAATTATGTATGGTTTGTCGTCCGGCAAAAGAAACGTATGGGGGAAGATTATCTTCTTTCATTTTATTCCAATAAAAGTAAATATGAGTTGGCAATGTCTGTGGATGAGGTTATGGATACGGATCAAAGTAAGGTGGAACAGATAACATCCGGGATGCGTTTGAATCATGATTATCAGGATATTTCAGATGCAATCCGGGTGTTCTGGGCACAGACATTTGAAAAAAAGGCAGGCTCGTATTACCTGGCAAAAGGAATTACGGAAATAGAAAAACCAGGACAAACATTATTGGTTGATGCCGTATTAACGACCTGTGATGTTCTATATAATTTTGGACCACAATTAGTACATATCATTAAAAATGATGAAAAAGGTCTGAAAGATGACAAACCAGATTCTAAAAATAGTTTGGATCAAAAAAATGTAAAATATAAATTGTATGAGGACAATGTAACAATATTATTCCGGGAAATATTTAATCATTTATTTGGGGACAACATAAAAATATGTGTCCATGACCAGCAGAAAATGGGAAACACTGGATATGAGTATGGCGGTGTTTTTTCACCATCAGAGATTGATTTAACATTTTATTATGATGAAGGACAACATGAAATAGGGGAAGCATTTGTATTGAATGATAATACGTCAAAAGCTGTGTTTAAAGACCATATGGGAAAAATCATGGGAAACAATACAAGACATGAACCGTTATCATTTATGCTTGTATTTGGAAATTTATATAAATCTTTAGAGGCGTGGAAGAAATATAGCGATTATATAGAGAATGGAGCGGGCGGAGATTTTGCTGATCAGGGGATAGCCGGCATAGAGTGTCTGGCTTTTGATGAAGCTCCCTATTATATAAAAAAGTTTGAGCATAAATATCCCTGGCTGAATGTAACCCGGCAGAAAATCATATTTGATGATGGCAGGGAGCAGGAGGTGCTGCATATCTTTATTGATATGAGCAGGAGCAGAGAGGGGAATATACGGAGAAGTACAAAATGATGGAAAACGAATATCATATCACAGTAAACGACAGTGTCTTTCGTACAAAGCGCTGGGAACTGCATGCGGTAATCCTGTTTACAGGCTGTTTTGCGCTGCAGTTTGTGGTGTATAGTCTGTTTGACCATATGGGAATAATCCATAACCATGACATGGAAGAATATATGCCGGAAATTGCTTTGGCGGTTACGGTTTTTGTGACATGCATGTATTATTTTATCAGAGAAAAACGAACCAATGGTGTTATGAAACTGGGGATCAGCTTTCGGGAGGATTCTGTTAAAATCTCAGCGAATGGGAAGGACTATATCGTAAAGCATGATGAGATCACGGAAGTCCGTAAAATGATGGTCATTGATCGTATGCATGATAAAAAAGGCTGTTACAGGATGAAAATAAAATGTCATGGCAGGAGTAATCTTGAATTTGAGACCACGCAGCAGGAGTATGAGGCTCATTTGGATTTTGAAAAGACAGAGCTGTTTATTTTTTATGATGCGTGTAAGAAAGCCGGGTTGAAGTGTTGTTAAAATTGATCTGGACAGATTTCCAGCATAATTTCTAGCTATTCCCCTTTATTTGTGATACACTGGAACAAGAGTGTATCGTGAATTTTTACAGAGAGGATAAAAAGCTATGCAGGATTATGATGAGAGTTTTTTTATTGCGAAAGCAAACAAGAGGGCGAGTATCACGTGGTTTGTACTTTTGCTGATAGCGTCCGTGTTTTACGGAATAAAAGTCGGCAGGGGACAGTTAAAGGAAGCGTATTTTGCAGGCTTTTTTGTTGCAGGCTGGCTGTCGTATCTTGGCGGCAGGATCTTACTGAGATTTAAGCATGCTGACAGTCTGCGGTATAAATGGGTGGTAGGACTTGGCTACCTGATATTTTATGCGGTAATTGCGTGGACATCTTTAGATGAAGTTTCTTATGTATTTATTTTACCGTTAGTATGCATTCTGATCCTTTATAAAGATCCGAAGTTTATCCGGACAATGATGGGTATCACGTTATTTGTACTGATTTCGAGTAATCTGTATAAAGGTCTGGCAAAAGGAATGATGGATTTCGTCGCAAGCGAGGAATGTGTCCTGCAGTTTGCAATTGTGATCTGCTGTTATGGATGTACCAATATGGCAATCGCCCATCTGGTACAATCGGATGGTGCATTGACGGCTTCTATCAAATCTAATCTGGCGCGCGTCGTACAGACTGTGGAGCAGGTCAAAGAGGCGAGCAATGAGATCGTGGACGGTGTAACGGTTGTGAGGGAACTTGCAGATGAGAACCGCACCGGCGCTAATGATGTCATGAATGATATGAAAAATCTTGCGGATAACAATGGAGTGCTCAATGATAAAACACTTTCCTCTGTTGAGATGACCAATGTGATCGATACGCAGGTAAAAAATGTTGCCGGTCTCATGGAGCAGGTGGTACAGCTCATCGGGGCATCGGTGGATCATGCCAATATCAGCGCGGAAGAGCTGGTTGAGGTGGTGGAGATCACCAATAAGATGGCGACACTTTCCAAAGAAGTAGAGCAGGTGCTTGAGGACTTTAAGGCTGAGTTTAAGAATGTAAAAGAAGAGACCAGTACGATTGAAGGTATCACTTCAAAGACAAATTTACTTGCTTTAAATGCATCCATCGAGGCAGCGAGAGCCGGAGAAGCCGGCAAGGGATTTGCGGTAGTTGCCAATGAGATTCGCGAGCTGAGCAGTGGAACACAGGCTTCCTCCAACAGTATTATGGAAGCATTGTCAAGACTCGAAGCAATTTCCGAGAAGATGATGAAGTCCATCTCAGAGACCGTGGAACTGATCCAGGTCAATATTGAAAAAGTATCGAATGTCAACCAGAGTGTGACAAATATTACAAACGATGCGACAAGCCTTGGCGAAAACATCAAGGTCGTAGACAGCGCAGTCAAAGAAGTGGAGACATCCAACCAGACACTGACGGACAATATGCAGCAGGTCGGCGAAGTCATGGAAGTCATGACACAGAGCATCAATGGTGCGGAACTGACAACCAGGACGATGCTGAGCAAATACGAGGCAAGTGCCAAGAGTGCACTGGATATTGAGAGTGTTGTCGGCAAACTTATGGAGGAGCTGGGCGTCGGCGGATTCATGGGGGTACAGGATGTAAAACCTGGCATGAAGATCACGATTGCATTAAATGATGACAGCAGTAAAAAAGAGTATGCAGGCGAAGTTGCGGACTGCAGTGGCAAAGATCTCTTTGTAACCGCAGAAAGTGGAGTGAAAGACTTTGTTGACAAGAAGAATAAACATGAGTTATGTAAACTGCATATTGTAGTTGACAATGTCTTGTATTACTGGGATGACATTGAGATCCATCCGGTCAGACAGGGTGAAAAAGGTCAGTATAAACTGCATATTGAATCCAATCCGAAGGTATATAACCGAAGAAAATATCCTCGTATGCCGATCTCTAATGCATGTACCATCCGCTTAGAGGGAACAGATAAAACATATTCCGGAAAAATGGTAAATATCAGTGCAAACGGTTTTGCATTTTCTGTGCGTGACAATGTTTTTGCAAGCCAGACAGGCAGAAATGTCCAGCTGGATGTGAAAGATTTTGCAGTAATTGGAAATAAGCCGCTGACCGGCTGCGTGATCCGAAGCTCCAACAATGAAGGTGAATTCATCGTTGGGTGCAGAATGCCGGAGGATAGCGAGCCGATCAAAGAATATGTAAGCAGGAATTACAATGGGAATTAGAAAAGAAAAGTAGATAAAGGGGCAATTCAGTTGAAGAGAAAAGCGGCATTATCTATTATAACTGCAGCATTTCTGATCGGTGTGGCAGCATGTGGAAATGGAAATATAAACAGTTCAGGTGCAGCGGCATCGAATGAAAACAGTGCATTACAGCAGTCTGACGCTGCGGAAAACAGTACCCGGAAAACATCAGCTACAGAGGAAAATGCAGATACGGAAGATGCATCCACAGAGAATAATGCAGACAGTAATACAGACACAGAGGAGAGTGCCCAAAACGGCACAGGAACAGAAAACACCGAGGGGCTTACATTTGCGGATCTTGCAGAATATCAGTTCAAGTTTTGCAGTGGTGCAGGTGGATGGTCTACGGATTTTACCATTGATTCCGACGGGCATTTCAGCGGTGAGTATCGTGATTCAGATTTTGGAGATGCCGGGGACGATTATGAAAACGGAACCGTGTATACAAGCGTATTCAATGGACATTTTAAAGATCTGACACAGGTAAACGACCATTGTTACCGGATGACACTTGCGGATATTTCCTATCAGGAAAATGAATTTGGCAGGGAAGAGATCAAAGATGGAACAAAGTACGTTTATTCAGATGCATATGGTCTGACCGGTACAGATACTTTTCTGGTTTACCTGGAGGGGACACCGGTCAGCGAAATTTCGGAAGAGGCATATTCCTGGCTTTCCATGGCAAACAAAAGTGATACAGAGCTTACGATGGTGGCACTTGTAAATGAGGGACAGGAAGAGGGAATCTATTCTTATAAGAAACTGTCCCCATTAGAGGATGCACAGACAACTTTTGAGAGTTATACGTCAAGTTATGAATACTGGACGGATGAGATCGATAAAGCGGAGTCACAGAGTGAGATAAACGATGATTCCCAAAAAAGATATGAGGTCATGGATGAGTGTCTGAATTATATCTGGAATCTCATAAAGAATGATACGGATGAGAACGCGTATCAGAAAATACTTGAAGAACAGCGGACCTGGATCGCAGATAAAGAAGCAAAAGCAAAGGCTGCTTCGGATGAGTATGGGGATGGAAGTGCTGGAACAGCAGCTTATTATGATAAGTCAGCAGAACTTACCATGACACGCTGTGAGGAATTGATCGAATATCTCAAGTAATGAAAGATAAGAGAAAAACAGAAGTAAGAGGCGAAAATCATGACGGCAGAAGATATCAAAGCATATTGTCTCAGTAAGCATAAGGCATGTGAAGCATACCCGTTTGGGAAAGTGCCGGTCTGCTACAAACTGAATGATAAAATATTTGCGCAGTTATATCCGGATGAGGGAAACTATAAAATTACATTAAAATGCACAGCGGATGCCGCACAGTTTTACCGGATGGTCTACCCGGATAAGATCATGGAAGGATATCATTGTTCGAAGGTTCAGAAACCTTACTGGAACACGATCTATCTGGATGATTTCCCGGAGAAGGAACTTTATAATATGATAGATTTTGCGTATGATACCGTACTGCACGGTTTCAGCAAAAAAGTACAGAAACAGATATTGGAAGAGGCAGGGAAATAGTAACTGCTTCTGACAGTTCCGACCGCACTGAAACACAGTATGCTTACGGGGGATGTCATTCTACGTTTCTGCAACCTTTCAGATGAAGAGACGACGGTGACTGTCTCTCAGCCTGAGATTTTTACCTATGATCTGTTAGAAAAAGACCGGTTACAGAAAGAAGAGAATGAAATCGTGTTAGGAAAACATGAGATACGTACGATCGGATGGAGAGGATAAACGGATCAGAGTGGGTATGGAATATTGTAAATACTTATGATTCAGAAGTTCGGAATATATCAGATAGACTTTCTTTTGAAAAAATGTTATTATGGGTAAATACGAGAGGGATGGTGATGAACAAAGAAATACGGTCGGATAAGAGAATAAAAAATATAATAGGCATCATACAAAGCTGTCTGATATTGATATTAATATTTCTCATTGTTTTTATGATAATACAGATTAACAGGTTACAAGGGACTGCACGTGTAATAAATTATGCGGGTCTGGTACGTGGAGCGACACAGCGTGAGGTAAAATTAGAAATCACAGGAAACCAGAAGGATGAATTGATAAAATATCTGGATAATATTCTGAGTGGCTTAAGATATCAGGAAGGACAATATGATCTGGTAAAGATCCATGACAAAGAATATCAGGATAAGCTGCGGATTCAGAGTGAATATTGGGAAAAATTAAAAACAGAAATTGGGGAAGTGAGAAGTAAAGGCTACCAAAATACAGATATTGTAAATATGAGTGAAATCTATTTTGAGATGGCAGATGAAACGGTATTTGCTGCAGAAAATTATTCAGAAAAGATTGCTATAAAGATCCGCACGATAGAGTTTCTGTCCGCACTTGATATGTTTTGTCTGGTGATTTTGATCATTATGCAGACGCTGACAGCAATGAAAATGGCAATGAATAATAAACTGTTAGAACAGAAGGCATATACGGATGCCCATACCGGATTACCTAATAAAGATGCCTGCGAGCTGCTTCTTAATACCCCAGAGAAAGTGAAAGAGTCTACAGCCTGCATGATGTTTGATCTAAATAATCTGAAGATTGTGAATGATACAATGGGACATTCGGCAGGAGACCGTTTGATCATGGATTTCGCCCAGCTTTTACGCAGTGTGATACCGGAAAAAAATTTTGTTGGAAGATATGGCGGAGATGAGTTTATGGCAGTTATTTATCACACAAGCAAAACAGAAGTTGAGGAACTGTTAAAAAGTTTATACAGAGAGAAAGACAGATTAAATAGTAATGAAAATCAAATACAGATCGACTATGCATGCGGCTGGGCATTCCCGGACGAAGATGGTGCGTATACCATGCAGATGTTATTGGATAAGGCGGATGTTTATATGTACGAAAATAAACAACTGTGCAAGAAACGTAAAATATAGTCATATCATTTTTTTTATAAAAGGGTTTACAAATACACTAAAATATGCGGCCGCTCTCGTTATTAATTGTTTTTAAGGTAACGAGATCGGCCTTTGAGATTGGCTGCTGCAGGAATCATAAGCAAATGAAATGTACAGCGGATACAGCACAGTTTTACCGGATGGTCTACCCGGATAAGATCATGGAAGGATATCATTGTTCGAAGGTTCAGAAACCTTACTGGAATACGATCTATCTGGATGATTTCCCGGAGAAGGAACTTTATAATATGATAGATTTTGCGTATGATACCGTACTGCACGGTTTCAGCAAAAAAGTACAGAAACAGATATTGGAAGAGGCAGGGAAATAGTACCTGCTTCTGACAGAAGTGCATCTGATTTTTCCGCATCAAACGGAGAAAGCAGATGTTTTTTTTCGTTGGGAACATGGTGAGCAGTAATTTTCCGTTGCGTGTAAGTCTTGTCTTTACAAATACACAACAAAATGATATATTCGATTTGGATATGATATATTAATAAATATAAATAATATGTAAATGATATATAAATGACATATAAAAAGGAGGAAAAAATGAAACTGGGGATCGATATGGGCGGTATGTCCATCAAAATGGGGCTGGTAAATGAGGAAAATGAGATTATTGGGAGAATCACAATTCCAACCGATCTGACGGTGCCGTATCAGATGCTGGTGGAACGCATGGCAGATGCCGTACAACAGATGCTTGAAAATGCAGGCATGACATTGGAACAGTGTGAGGGGATCGGAATTGGAAGTCCGGGAACGATCGACGCAAAGCGGGGAGTAATCCTGTATTCTAATAATTTTGGCTGGGAAAATGTACCAATCGTAGAAGAACTGAAAAAACATCTGGATGTGGGAATTGAAATTGCCAATGATGCGGACGCTGCGGCACTGGGAGAAGTATATGCCGGTGCGGCAGAAGGTGCAGAAAATGCAGTTCTTCTGACACTTGGAACGGGTGTGGGCAGTGGAGTGATCCTGGATAAAAAGATTTTTCGCGGTGGGATGCCGGGAGGCTGTGAGTTAGGACATTTGTCTATACACCATGATGGCGTTCGCTGTACCTGTGGAAGAAAAGGCTGCCTGGAAGCATATGCCTCTGCGTCTGCACTTCTTCGGATCGCACGGGAAAAGGCAGCAGAGCACCCGGAATCTGTCATGAATGAGATGTGTAAAAATGACCTGGAACAGATGAATGGTAAGATTCCGTTTGACGCCGCAAAAGCCGGAGATGAAGCTGGCATGGAAGTTATAAAAGAATATGAGGGTTACCTCGCATGCGGAATTGCAAATGTGATCAATACGTTCCGGCCGGAAAAGGTGATCCTTGGCGGAGGAGTTGCTGCGCAGAAAGAAAATCTGACCGCACCGCTTAAGGATCTGGTGAAAGATATGTGTTTCGGTGGCAGTCATGGATATATTGCCGACATCGTGACCTCTGCACTTGGAAATGATGCTGGGATCATTGGAGCAGCAAATCTGGTAGTGTAAAATTGCAATGCGCAGTGTCACAGAAAGATTAACGGAGGCGGCAATGGGAAAAACAATTATGTATGAGCGGATCTATGCGGATCTGCTTGCAAAAATACAGAATGGAGATTACCAGCCGGGAGACCGGCTGCCATCGGAGAAAGAGTCAGCAGAGCTTTATGGGGTAAGCCGTATTACAGCGAAAAAGGCGATGGATATGCTGGCAAAGGAAAAAAAGATCAGCAGAGAGCCGGGAAGAGGTTCTTTTGTGTGCAGTCCGGCTGCTGCTGTGGAGATGAAAAAGGAGAGCCGGGGGACTGCCAATCAGCGGATCGGTGTAATATTCGATGGGTTTGGAAGCGATTTTGGCACACGGCTTTTGCAGGGGATTGAGAGCGAATGTGACAGGAGACAGTCAGATCTTTTGTTTAAGTGTACTTATGGAAGTATCGAAAAGGAAAAACAGGCGATCGACGCAGCAATCCGTGCGGGAGTAAAAGGTATTCTGCTTCTTTGCGCACAGGGGGATAATTATAACAGTAAGGTGTTAGAACTGGCACTGAACGGGTATCCGCTGGTGCTTATGGACCGGAGGATGCAGGGCATTTCAATCCCGTGTGTCAGAACAGATAATTATGAAGCGGCGAACGAAGTTACCAAAATACTTATCGCAATGGGGCATAAAAAAATCTGTTTTCTGACGCATGCGTCCGTTACGACGACAACGATCCATGAGCGCTACGAAGGATTTGCTCATTGTATGCTCAAATATGAAGATGCCAATGGGACATTTGCAAAACTTGAAAAATATAACCACATTCCAGAGGATATTGAAAAAGAATGTCGGGAATTTGATTATGCGCAGATTGCAGAGATCCTGGAAAAAAACAGGGAATGTACGGCATATATTGCCGCTGAATACCGGATCGGGGTGCTTTTTTCGAAATATTTAAAAGAGCATGGGATTTCAAAAAAGATTGCTGTATTTGATGGCATTGATGAGATCTATGAGCAGGATGATTTTATCCATGTGCGGCAGAATGAATTTGCGATGGGACAGCAGGCAGTCACACTTTTGGAGGAAATTACAACCGGAAAGAAACAGAACGAGGATATTATAATTCCCTATCAGATATCGGGGATTCTATAAAGCAGGAGATTCGTGTGAAAAAGACAGTACAAGAAGGGAGATTAAGATGAAAATAAAAGAGAATTATGCAGCGATCGAGCGTACGGTTGCTCTTGTAAAAGAAAAATTTGGTGCAGACAGCAAGATCGCGGTCATGTTTGAAAAGTGCATTTCGAATACGCTTCAGACAACGATTAAAATAAAAGAAAATGATACAGTATTTGTGATCACGGGGGATATTCCTGCTATGTGGCTGCGTGATTCGGCATGTCAGCTCCGCCCGTTTTTATTGTTTGCAAAGGAAGAACCGGAACTTGTGGAACTGGTATGCGGGCTGATCAAAAAACAAATGCAGTGCATTCTTTTAGATCCATATGCCAATGCATTTAATGAAAATGGCGACGGACAGTGCTGGGATCATGACAAGACGGATATGAAACCGGAGCTGTGGGAACGGAAATATGAGATCGATTCCTTATGCTATCCGGTACAGCTTTCCTATCTGCTCTGGAAGAATACAGGATGTACGGAGCAGTTTACCGGAGAATGGTTAGAAGCCGCAAAAGCCGTGATCCGCGTATTCCGAACGGAACAGGATCATGAAAATGCTTCCCCATATACATTTGAAAGAGAAAACTGCAGTTTTACCGATACTCTCTCAAGGGACGGAAAAGGTGCTCTGGTAAAAAGCAACGTCGGACTGATCTGGTCGGGGTTCCGTCCGAGTGATGATGCCTGTGTATATGGATATCTGATCCCGTCAAATATGTTAGCTTCCGTCATCCTTGGAAATATAGCAGAGATTGCCCGTGAAATCTACCATGATGAGAAACTGGCAGAAGAGGCAGATGCTTTTTCAAAGGAAGTGAGAAGTGCGATCGAGACACTTGCTATCCTTCCGGCACAGAAAACGGAATACTACGCATATGAGGTAGATGGTTTCGGCCAGTATCTTGTAATGGATGATGCAAATCTGCCAAGCCTTCTTGCGATGCCATACTATGGCTATTGCGACAATAAAAATGAGAGATACCAGAACACCAGAAAAGTGATCTTAAGTGACCAGAACCCATATTATTTCAGCGGAGAGTGCGCGGAGGGAATCGGAAGCCCACACACATACACGCGTTTCATCTGGCCAATGGCACTGGCAATGCAGGGACTTACCTCTGATTCCAAGGAGGAAAAATTAAAAATGCTTGAGATGATCGCAGACTGTGATGCGGAGACCAATCTGGTACATGAGTCATTTCATGTGGATCACCCGGAAGAATTTACACGTCCGTGGTTTTCATGGGCAAATTCCGTATTTTGTGAACTGATACTGGACTATTGCGGACAGAAAGTAACCCTTTGATTTAAAAAGATATCTGTGCCTGTGCATAAATATGGGATATCAATGGAAACAGGCAGAAGCAGAGATTTTTATAATGTCCTAAATGGGCAGGAATGGAGAGCACTATGAAAAAGGCGCATATTATTTCTCATACACACTGGGACAGAGAATGGTATCTTCCATATGAAAAACATCATATGCTTTATATTGAAATGATGGATACACTGATCGATACTATGGAGAAAGATCAAGAATATAAATATTTTCATCTGGATGGACAGACCATCATGCTGGAAGATTATCTTCAGGTACGCCCCGAAAACCGTGCACGTCTGCAGAAATTGATCGGGGATGGCAGGATTGCAATTGGTCCATGGTATGTATTGCAGGATGAATTTCTGACAAGCAGTGAGTCGAATGTCAGAAACTTACAGATGGGTTATAAACTTGCACAGGAATTTGGCGGAAAGTGGACAAAAACAGGATACTTTCCGGATTCCTTTGGAAATGTGGGGCAGGCACCGCAGCTTTTAAAGAAGGCGGGCATTGACACGGCAGTATTCGGAAGAGGTGTAAAACCGACCGGATTTAATAATCAGACGGCCGACGCCTATGAGTCTGCCTATTCTGAGATGAACTGGCAGTCAGCAGACGGTTCTGCGGTGCTTGGCATTTTATTTGCAAACTGGTACAACAACGGCGCAGAAGTGCCGGTGGAAGAAGAAAAGTCAAAAGTGTACTGGGATAAAAAACTTGCAGATGCTGTGCGTTATGCCGGTACGGACCAGCTTTTATTCATGAATGGCTGTGATCATCAGCCGGTACAGACGGATCTGTCAGCTGCCATCCGCACGGCAAATGCGCTGTACCCGGATGTGGATTTCGTACATTCTGATTTCACCGGTTATGTGGAGCAGATAAAAAAGGAACTGCCGGACGATCTGAACATGATCACGGGCGAACTGCGCAGCCAGAAGACGGATGGATGGTATACGTTAGCGAACACAGCATCCTCCCGCATTTATATCAAACAGTGGAATGTCCGCTGTGAGATGCTGTTTGAGAAAGTGGCAGAACCGCTCGCTGCGATTGCGGCAAAAGAGGGGATGGAATATCCGCAGGATCTGTTTACTTATGGATGGAAACTTCTGATGCAGAATCATCCGCACGACAGTATCTGCGGATGCAGCGTGGATGATGTACATCGTGAGATGATAACCCGTTTTGAAAAGACAGAACAGGTGGCACTGCACATTATTTCCATGTGTATGGACTATCTGAAAGGAAAGATCAATACCAGTGCAGTGAAGGAAGGAAACATTCCATTTGTCGTGGTCAATACGACCGGCTGGGACCGCACAGGTGTTGTGGAGATGGAGTTAGAAACCGATCGCATGTATTTCAGTGAGGCACCGTTAGCCGAAGTGATAGCACGCATGCATGAAAAGAAACTCCCGGAATACCGCGTACTTGACAAAGACGGGAGAGAGATCCCGGCGGTTGTCACTGAAATTGCAAATCATTTTAATTATGACCTGCCAAAAGATAAATTCCGCCAGCCATATATTGCAAAACGCGTAAAGATCACCATGGAAGCAGCCGATGTGCCGGCATTTGGATGGGACACTTATGTGCTGGCAGAGGCAGCGGGACATCAGAGTGCAGAACATGCAAGTGCAGAATGTATCAATACTGTGGAGTCATTGATCACAGCAGAAAATACACTGGAAAATGAGTTTTTAAAGGCACACTTTGAACCGGACGGTTCTGTGGAACTGACCGATAAAAAGACAGACCATGTATACAGGGGACTTGGTATCTTTGAGGACTGCGGGGATATCGGAAACGAATATATTTTCTTTGCCCCGGTAAATGACGTACCGGTGACGACAAAAGGGACGAAAGCAGAGATCACAGTGGCAGAAGATAACGCATGCCGCGCCGTGGTCAGTGTGAAACATACGATGATGCTCCCGGATGCAGCCGATGAGACGCTGGCAGGAGAGATCGAGGATCTTGTAGAGTTTAAACACCGCAAGGCATCCCGCGGCAGTCATCTGGTTCCATTTGAGATCGTGACAGAGTATACCTTAGAGAAGCACGGAAAAGCACTGAAAGTAAAGACCACTTTCAATAACCAGATCAAAGACCACCGTCTGCGCGTCCTTTTTGAGACGGGATTACATACAGATTTCCATTACGCAGATTCTGTATTTGAGGTGGCAAAGCGCCCGAACGTACCGGCAGATACGTGGGAAAATCCTTGCAATGCCCAGCATCAGCAGTGCTTTGTCAATGTGCATGAGGATGCATATGGACTCACCATCGCCAATAAAGGTCTTGCAGAGTATGAGATTTTGCGTGACGGAAAAAATACGATCGCAGTAACACTTCACCGTGGTGTGCGCGAGCTGGGAGACTGGGGTGTATTTTTAACACCGGAAGCACAGTGCCTGGGCGAAAAGACCACGGAATATGAGATCATCCCGCATGGCGCAGGGGAGGAACTTTATCATTCCTACGAGGAGGCATACCAGTTCCAGACAGACTGGCAGACCGCGGGAATGGAAAGACAGGCGGGAACCCTGCCACAGACTTACCGGTTTGTAGAAATGAAACATTTACAGGCAGTTCCGACAGCATTAAAACACAGTATGCTGACCGGGGATGTGATTTTGCGCTTCTGCAATCTTTCGGATGAAGAGACGACGGTTTCTGTCTCACAGCCTGAAGTTTATACCTATGATCTGTTGGAAAAAGACCAGCTACAGAAAGAAGAGAATGAAATCGTATTAGGAAAACATGAGATCCGGACGATCGGATGGAGAGCATAAACAGAGATGACGCACAAAAAAGGACTGGCAGTAAGCTGATAAAAATTCAGCAATGCCAGTCCTTTTGTGTTTACAGAGTTTAAATTATTTTATTCCATAAACTTCAATCTCATAAATACGCGCAGCACTGTCGCTTCCCTGTGTAGGTTTATTTACTACGAGTTTCACATACCGTGCGTCTTTTGGTGTAAATGCATTGTGCGTCGTGCCATTTGTATTTTTTGTCACGCTGTATACTTCTTCAAAACTATTTCCATCCTGGCTGACAAGAATGGTATAAGATTTCGTGTTCATGTCTGCACTCTCGCCACCTGCTTCTGCATGGAAAATGTCAACTGCACTTACGGTATTCACTTCGCCTAAATCAAGGGTAATTTCATGAGGTGCAGCTCCTGTTGCACACCATTTCGTCGAAACATCGCCATCTACCGCAAACTCCGGCGCTTCGTTTTCATTTACATATGCGTCTGCTTCGGTTCCTGCTCCCTGGGAAAGAAGTACAAGACCATCTGCTGCATCTGAGGTGATAACAATATAGCCTTCTTTTTCTTTCTCAATGCTTCCAGCCTTATTCACCGCTGTTACCTTAACACTGTAGATGCCCTCTTCTGGATAAGATACCGATACGCTCTCGCCTTCTGCTGTTTCGATATCTGCTCCTGCAAATGTCCAGTTTACGGTTTCTGTATTTGCAGAGCATAAACTTTCAAAAGTAATCTTCGTACCTGGTGCAGCCAGTGTTACATCTGCTGCAAAATCTGCTTTCGGCAGACTGTTGTCTGGCCAATCCATAACGACCTGTGCACTGTTTCCCTCTTCTAAGGCTGCATTGACTGGAACGACCTCAAAGGCAGACTTGTTGGTATCATCTGTACGGGGAAGTGTGTTGATATAGAAACTGGTTGTGTTGGATACGCCAAGCAGGGATCTGGAATTATCCTGATTCACACGGTAAACTTCATAATAATCAGCAGCTATATCTGAACTCCACGCAAGACGTACACCTGCATACATTCCATCTTCATCAAACTCGGAATCTAATACTTCCAGATTGCTTACGGCTGCATTTTCTTCGGAATCTGCCTCCATCATTGTGATGTTACCGAAACGTAACTGCAGTCCGCTCACATCTTCAGCAGAAGTTATCTCATAAGAGATGGATTTGATCGTCTTTCCTATGATAGAAGAAGTATCATAAGAGACAACGGTCCATTCCTCACCGACGTTCTGGTCACCCTCTAATGTCACAACAGAACCATCTTCTAATTCAAGTACCGCATTTAAAGTAATTTCTGTTCCCTTTGCCTTTGCAGCAGTCGTATAGATCATATTGTCTGCAGCGGTAAGTTCTGCAGCATATAACTTAATTGTGGAAGAGGTATCCTTTGCCATATTGCCTCTTAAAATGAGGCTTGTTCCACCATAGTAAGCATCTGCTACATCCAGATCAGCACTTAATTTATTGCCGTTACCGTTTTCAATAATATAACGGTAGGTTGGCATAATATCTGCGATGCTGCGGTTGTTCCAGTCAAGTAAGCTTATCTGGCTGCCGTTCTTAAAGAAACTGTAACCATTCCCTGTAGAGAAATTTGTTACAAACGGAAGAGATGTCAAAGGTGTACGCTCTACTATATAAGAAGAAATGCCTTTCCACTGTGTGTTACTGAGTTTTTTGACATCTGCGGATGGATCACCCATGGAGTTGACCCAGAGTTTATTTTCCTGTTTCCAGAAATTCTGGATCGTATCAGCAGAAGTATAAGCCCAGCTTGGACAGTAAAGTCCCAGTGAAGTATAGGTCCCGCCTTCTTCATTTTCGAATAAATCCCATTTAATTTCCGTATTATAGCCCTCGCTCTGGATATCTACACCCGCATAGAGATCATAAGGGTTAATACCGTTTTCGGAAGCAAGCGCGGCAGACTTCTTCAGAAGTTCCTGATCGGCAAGGGTGTCTGAAGTCCACCAGAAATTTAAAAACATTGCATCGGCGACGGGGTCTCCGTCTTCAGACACAAGATAAGCCAGGTTTTCTTCTGTCAATGCATTCTGCCAATCCATTTTGCCGTCCACGGTCATGGAATCATAGTAGACCAGATCCAGGTCCGGTGCCTGCTCTTTGAAATATTGGATAAATTGCTGCATGCGCGCCGCATGGTCTGCAGTCAGCGGTTCTTCATCGGTTCCTTCGGTTTCCTGGTTCATGAACCAGCCCTCAAAACCATAAGTCTGCGCAACTTCAATGAGTTTGTCTGCTACCGGATAAGAGCCATCTTCATTTTTTACAAGCAGGTCTTCTAACCACTCCATTTTACCGCCATGTGCGGTCTGAGGCATGAAAACAGTTCCAAGAACTCTTACGCCATTTTTATGTGCTGCATCTACAACGTCAGGGCTTGGCGGTACAATGAGACCTTCTCCGGAAGAACCACCCCAGTAAACCAGCGTATCCACATACTGCCAGTAGGTGAAAGTATTTGCATTCACTTTATTCAGACCATGAGGCGGGTTTCCACTGGTACTGCTGTTCATAATGGAAATTGCCATGATATTTGTTTCTTTGTTCTGAGTTGAGTTTACTGTCTGCAAATGTTCTCTTGCGGCGCGCTCTGAAAGGGGGACGGTACTTACATTGAAACGCAAATCTTCATCTGTTTTTGCATCCCAGCTTAAAAGTTCAGATGGAAACCAGTAAGAGGATTCCGGCTGACGCGCCATCGTAAGCTCCTGATTTTCATTCTCTTCCGTAAGAGAATAAATTCTCTCCGCCGTCTGAGCTGTTTCTGTTATTTGAGTTGTTTCCGTCGTGGCAGCTTGTGTGTCACCCCCTGTGCTGCCACAGGCTGTTAAGCCTGCAGATAATGCTGCTGCCAGAGAAATGGCAATGCATCTTCTTCCTAAAACTTTGTTTTTCATAAAACATTTCCTTTCTTTTTTCTCCCACCGTCTTTTCATAGTGTTACTTCTTAAACATATTTTTTAACTCGCCTTATCATTTGTTAATAATATGTTATCATAAAGTTATCCGTTTTTGTTATCAATGTCAACTTTTTATGTTGTATTTTGTGCTTTTTCTCTATAGTTCACAAATATAAGTTTAAATTTTTGAGCTATCTGCTTAATTTATTTAAACATAACAAACAACTCTGTTAACTTTTGATAACATTGCTATGAAAGATGATGAACAGAATTTGAAAGGTCAGTCTACGATAGAATCCCGGTACACAATTTCAGGGCTGATATATGTCAGCTCGAAGGGCGCATCAGGATGATCCATTCGATAGATGATCTGTAAAGAAAGTCTTTTTCCCAGAAGGCTGGTGTGAACGTAAGCGGTTGTGAGAAGTCCGTTGATGTTCGTATATTCATTGCTTCCGTCAAATCCGGTGAGGATAATACCGTTTGGAATACGCTCCGGATGTTCTGTCAGGTACAGGTGAAGAAAATGGGCAATATAGTCACTTGCGCAAATGAAAGCCTGTGGAAGTTCCGGGATAGAATCCAAAAAGGCATACAGATCATTATGATATGAGAAAATACCAATGGGATCCGTGTGACAGATGGCTGGATTTAAGGGAATATTATGATCTTTCAGGCAATGGCAGAAACCAATATACCGGTCTTTGTTCGTGATCGCGTAATGGATATCGCCAATAAAGCCTATGTTCGTAATGCCTCTTTCCAGTATGGATTGTGTGATTTCATACATGGTATTATAGCCCTCGATCAGCAGCAGGTCGCCATGTAAAGCACGGTTGCCGACTTCGGGTACCGTATCAAGGAACACTTTAGGGATGTTTAAAGTGTTATTAATTAATTCAACCATTTTCGTGTCATATACATTCAGAATAATTGCCCCAGAGACAGTTCCGTTGGTCAGGGCAGAGGGAAAGGAGTAAGAAGGTGTATAGGAGGATGGCACATAAGTATAAAGAAGGTTAATATTATGGGTTGCCAGTTCCTGCGCTAATCTATGGATAATGTTTGTCCAGAATGTAGAGGAGTCCGGGCGGGATACGATTAAAGAGACTGTTTTATCCTCTTGCGGGTCGTTAGGGATTGCGGCGGGCTCCTGCATGAATTTGGAATATCCTAATTCTTTTGCCTTTTGAAGTACGCTTTCACGAACTGCTTCTGAAACGCCTGAATGATTGTTAAATACTTTCCATACCGTAACGCGTGAGATCCCCAATTCATCTGCAATGTCTTGCATAGTTACTTTACTCATAGTAGAAATACTCCTTTTTAGATTTATAGTACAAATAGAAAAATGTGTAGTTGCAGTCAATAAAAGACAGGTATGTAGTTTGAAATTATAAGTACAGTATAGCATTAAAGAGATGATGTTTGCAACAAAAAAATTAACAAATGTTAACAAGAGGCGGTTCGATTAATAAAAAACAACTGAAAAATAGTTGAAATGCACAAAATGCTATATAAAAATATATTAAGAACAACAAAAGTGACGACAAATGGATAAAAAAGTTAATAAAATTATTGACAAAATATAAAATAAAAGTTAATATTTGTTCATAAACAGGGAAACAAAAGTAAAGGAGGAGACTGATGAAAGAGATAAAGAAAAAGAAGGGAAAAAGACGTTGGACAAGAGATGATACGGATTTAACACTGATTTCTCTTCCAACTTTTATATGGTTTGTATTGTTTTCTTACCTTCCAATGTTTGGAATTATCATTGCATTTAAAGATTATAAATTGAGCCCGGGGCATGGATTTATCTATAATCTGCTTCACAGTGACTGGGTGGGCTGGTCTAATTTCACATATTTCTTTAAATCAAATGCCTTTTGGATGTTATTGAGAAATACGATCGTTTACAATCTTGTGTTTATTGCACTGGGAGCGGCCGTTGCAGTAGGATTTGCGCTGATGCTGAGCAATTTGCGGAATAAATTGGCATCAAAAGCATATCAGACGATGATGTTTTTCCCGTATTTTATGTCATGGGTTGTGATCAGTTATATTGTTTATGCAGTATTAACGCCGGAAAAAGGTTATTTAAATAATATCATTGTTGCACTTGGTGGAACAAAGATCATGTGGTATCAGGAACCGAAATACTGGCCGTTTATCCTTACCTTTTTAAGGATCTGGAAAGGCATGGGATATGGAATGGTCATCTACCTGGCAACGATCACCGGAATTGATCCGTCTCTGTATGAAGCGGCAGTTATGGACGGTGCAACCAAATGGCAGCAGACAAAACATATCACAATGCCATGCATCAAACCCGTTCTGATCATGATGCTGATCCTGGATGCAGGAAAAATCTTTTATTCTGATTTTGGTCTGTTTTATCAGGCAACGGGTGGAATACCGGCGTCCCTGTACAACGTTGCATCTACATTTGATACATATATTTACAAAGCAATCCAGTCGAGCGCACCAATTGGAAAGACAGCAGCGGCTTCATTCTTCCAGTCTGTATGCTGTTGTGCAACTATTTTGCTTACAAACTGGCTGGTAAAAAAAGTTGATGAAGACAGCGCGATTATATAGGGGGATAGCAATATGGCACGCAACAAATTAAGAAAAGAAAAAGAACTTAATCAGATTAAAAAAAGCACGAATGTGTTTTTTAATATCATTTTTATTATATTATCAGCGTTGTGTATTTTTCCAATCGTATTTGTGTTTTCTATCTCTATTTCGAGTGAGACATCAATACAGAAAAATGGATATCAGTTAATACCACAGGAACTTTCGGCAGCGGCATATCAGTTTCTGTGGAATGAAAGAGGAACTATTTTACATGCAACATTCATTTCCATTCTGGTTACCGCGCTTGGTATTATTTTGTCAGTACTGCTGACAACGACGATGGGATATGTTGTTTCAAGAAATACTTATAAACTGAAAAGTTTTTATACCTGGGTGATTTTTATCCCGATGATTTTCAACGGTGGTATGCTCGCCGGATACGTTGTTAATACAAATATCCTGCATTTGAGAAATTCTATCTGGGCATTGATCCTGCCGCTTGCGGTATCGCCATTTAATATTGTAATCTGTAAAACCTTTTTTAAAACGACGATTCCTGATTCCATCGTGGAATCGGCAAAAATTGATGGCGCAGGACAGCTTCGAATTTTTGCACAGATCATTTTACCGATTTCAAAGCCGATCATTGCAACAATCGCACTGTTCGCGGCATTTGGATATTGGAATGACTGGTTTCAGGCATCCTTATATATTTCAGACAAGAATTTACAGACATTACAGTCTATGCTGAATAATATCCAGAACAATATTGAGTATATAGCGAACAATCCATATGGCGGGCTTTCATTGCAGCAGTATAAAGCAAGTATGCCGACAGAGAGTGTGAGAATGGCGATCGCTATTATTATCGTGGTTCCTATTGCATGTGTATATCCATTTTTCCAGAAGTATTTTATTTCAGGTCTGACCATCGGCTCTGTAAAAGGATGATACCGTGTAAACAAAATAAGAGATATCAGATTTAGGAGGAAAATTTTATGATGAAAAAGAGAATTGTGTCATTGGGGCTTGCAGCAATGATGACCGCAGGATTATTCGCAGGGTGTGGAAATAGTTCTGAAAGCCAGGGGGACTCCACCGCTTCAGGCAGTAAAAGCGATGATATCGTTACTTTGAAGTGGGTCACAATTGGAAGTGGAATGCCGGATAACTATGATTCCTGGGTAAAGAAAGTGAATGATTATGTCGGCGAAAAAATAGGTGTAAATATTGATATGGAAGTAGTTGCCTGGGGAGACTGGGATAACCGTAGAAATATCATTATCAGTACCAATGAAGATTATGACATTATTTTCGGCAACGGAAATGTTTATACATCTGATACAAAACTCGGAGCTTATTATGACATTACAGATCTGATCGATGATAACATGCCGGGCTTGAAGGAACTTATGCCAAGTGACTATTGGGATGCAGTAGCGATCGATGGAAAGATTTATGCAGTTCCCACCTACAAAGACAGCTCATTATCCAATTATGCGATCTGGGATAAGGAGATCGTAGACAAGTATAATCTTGATATTGAATCTATGACAGACATATCTTCCCTGACAGATACCTTTAAGCAGATCAAAAGTGATACCAATGATTATCCGGTCTATGTAAAGAATGATGGTCTGTATTATATCTTTGATACTTATGATCAGTTAGGTGCCGGATGCCAGGCACTTGGTGTAAAGTACAATGATAAAGATGCGAAAGTATGCTATACACTGGAACAGGATGATATTTATTCAGAGTTAGAGACCATTCATGAGTGGTATCAGGACGGTATTATCAATCCGGATGCATCTACACTTTCCGAAGGCCGTGTATATAATGTCTGGAGAGTGGCACAGGGATGGTCTACCGCAGCACAGACATCCTGGGGTCCACAGATGGGAAAAGATGTTGAGGTTGCAAAAATTGGCGATACGATCTTATCGAATGATACAGTTCGCGGTTCTATTAACATGATCTCTGCAAATACAAAATATCCTGAGAAATGTTTACAGTTCTTAGATCTTGTAAATACAGATACGACTCTTAGGGATATGTTCTACTATGGAGAAGAGGGAGTAAACTTTGAGTACACAGATGACAATAAAGTTCACAAACTCAATGAAGACTGGACAATGGCAGGTTATACACAGGGAACATTCTTTACCGTTACACAGCAGGATACAGACACTGTAAATCAGTGGGATGAAGTGAAAGAGTTAAATGAAAATGCAGTACCATCTGTTCTGTTAGGATTTACATTTGATACATCAAACGTTGAGGATCAGTTATCAAACTGTACAGAAGTATGGTTACGTTACAAGAGTGAAGTCCTCACAGGTGTAAGAGATCCGAAGGAAGCAGTTCCGGAGATCAAAGAGGAATTAATGAATGCAGGATTCCAGGATGTCTTAGATGAGGCACAGTCACAGATTGATGAATTTTTAGCAAATAAACAGTAGGAAGAACAGTAAATATGAGTAAAATAGTAGGAAAAGCATTGCCGGATATGCCATGGCAAGACAAGGACGAAAACGATAAACTTCCTGTATGGAGATATAAAGCAAATCCAATCATTGATCGCTTTGCGACCAGAAATTCAAACAGCATTTTTAACAGTGCGGTCGTTCCGTTTGAAGATGGATATGCAGGAATATTCCGCTGCGACAGCAGATCGATCAGTATGGATATCTTTGCAGGGTTTAGTAAAGACGGGATCCATTGGGATATTTCGGATGATCCGATCGTATTCCACTGTGATGATGAAGAGATTGGAAAAAGAGATTACAGATATGATCCGAGAGTATGTTTTATAGAGGACCGCTATTATATCACCTGGTGTAATGGATATCATGGATATCCAACGATCGGCGTAGGTTATACATTTGATTTTAAAACATTTTATCAGTTGGAAAATGCATTTTTGCCATTTAACAGAAATGGAGTTCTTTTTCCGAGAAAGATCAATGGAAACTACTATATGCTAAGCCGTCCAAGTGATAATGGGCATACGCCGTTTGGAGATATCTTCGTCAGTGAAAGTCCTGACATGAAACACTGGGGGGTTCACAGATATGTGATGGGAACCATCAAAGGGGACGAGTCAGCATGGCAGTCAACCAAAATTGGTGCAGGCTGTATCCCGATCGAGACAGAAGAAGGATGGCTTGTGATCTACCACGGTGTTATCAACACCTGTAACGGTTTTGTATACCGTATGGGCTGTGCACTGTTAGATCTCGAACAACCATGGAAAGTCTTAAAGCGGACAAAAAATTATATTCTGGCACCACATGAAATTTATGAGTGTATGGGAGATGTTCCGAATGTCGTATTTCCGTGTGCTGCGCTTACGGACGCAGAAACAGGAAGAATTGCAATTTACTATGGCTGTGCAGATACAGTTACAGGACTTGCGTTTACGACAGTAAATGAATTAATGGAAAGCATGGAAAGTATGTAATAAAAAACGGAGTTGTTACAAAATAATAATAATATTATTTGTGACAGCTCTGTTTTTGCAAAAAATTTCTGGAAACAACAGTGGGAGACCAGCTATGAAAAGTCAACCATAAATTAGCAAAAAATTTCTTTTTCATATCGGTGGTAAAAAAGGGTAACTTTAATAGAGCTCCCTTAGGGTGCTTTTTCAAAATCTATCGATATTGGTATACAGGCCTCTTATTCGAGGTTGAATTCTACTTCGCCAGTGAGCATCTTCCAGATGACTCTGACAAGCTTGCCGGCACAGTGCCCAAGTGCATTGTAGTGAGACCGGCCTTCAGCCCTCTTGGCATCATAATAAGCCTTGAAGGTTGCGTTGTTTCTGACAACGTTCCAAGCTGCATTTACAAGGGCATATCGTAAAACACGAGAGCCACGTTTGGACATCCTTGTTGTCTTAGCCTGAAAGTTACCAGACTGATAAACAGAAGGATCCAAACCGGCAAAAGCAAGCAGCTTGTTAGGATTGGAGAAACGGTGAATATCACCTATTTCACCAAGAATCATTCCACCATTGATATAACCGATACCAGGAATGGTCATGATGACAGAATCGTTGAATTTCATGATATCCGTCATCTCAGCTTCAATCTTTTCTAATTGGCTATCCAGTAACTCGATTTGTTGAATGGTTTGAGTTATCTGAATAGATATAGCGCTGTCGTTAGCACCGACAGACTTCTGTGCGAGAACTCTTAATTCTTTGGCCTGTTCTTTGGTAAAGTGTCCGTGTGAGTTCACTTTGAGCAGATTAGCCAGATGAGTCATATGCATGGAAGCAATCTCTTTTGGAGAAGGTGCTTCTTTTAATAAAGCATAGACAGCGTGTTGATGCAGACCGGATTTGAAAAAGTATTGAATCTCCGGAAAGACCTGATCAACATAGGTTGTCAGTTGAATTTTCAATCGGGTACGTTGCTTTATGGTTTTCTGACGGAAACGTCCCAATGCCTTAAGATCCATCATATCGAGATCGAAGAAGCTGACGAATCTGAGGTTGTCCTGCATCATAAGAGTTTTAGCAATCACGTAAGTGTCGACCTTATCTGTCTTAGTTTTGCGAACGTTATTTTTTCGCATTTGACAGGTTTTGATGGGGTTCAACACACACACTTGGTAAAGCTCAGTAACAAGGTATCGAACAAGGTTGTCACCGTAGTGTGCCGTTGACTCAAGACCGATGATGAGGCTGTTCTTATCGAATGATTCGAGTTTAGAGACCAGCAGTTGGAAGCCATCAGCGTCATTTGAGAATTTGAACGGCTCAATGATTATTTCACCGTCGGAAGAAATCGCAGCGGCGAAATGATTAAGTTTGGCAATATCAATGCCTACGTAAATTTTCATGAGGTTGTACCTCCCTTTCCTAAAGTCTGATACCATGATGTCCACCAACGATTATCATCGTAGACTTGATAGAAATAAGTACTCTGAGTGAAAAACACTCCGGCAACATCCAGCTAATAAACAATTCAGATAAAGGTAGTGGCAATACACTCCAGTTGAGTAGTCAAGCTACAGAAAACAAATCAAAAGTCCATAGTATCTGAATTGTATTGAACCACGATATTAAAAGAAAGGAAATATGTGATAATTAACTTCCTAATTATCATACAAGAAAAGAATGATAGAGAAAAATTCGGGAAAACCATATATGAATGTAATATTTGGAAATTTTTACAGTCCGGGATATGACGATCCGGATTTTGTGGATGAGACGATGGAACTGATCAAAAATCTTGGTTATAACAGCGTTATGTTTGACACAAAAGACTGGGAAGATTTCAGGGAACGCTATAAAACCGGAGAACGGAGCCAATATGTAAAAATGCAGGAATATATGGGGCAGTCTGCATTGAAACATGGATTAACGTATAATTTCCTGGTGTTATATTTAAATGGCGATAATTTGTACCCGCATATCCGTTTCAGTCCACCTGTATTTGGGGAAGAGGTCGTGACAATAGATCAAAAAGGTGGAAAATGGTACAAGTACTGGTCAGATACTGCGAGAGAAACGATGGCAGAGCATGTAGACCAGATCCTTCAAATGTACGGGGAGGGCTGTACCACCTGCCGGTTGGGACAAAAACAGGTCCTTCCAACATGTACGATGTGGGATCCGATTGCAGCGCCAAGTTTTGACCAGGATGGAATAGAACGCTATCAGAAATTTTTAAAAGAGAAATATAAAAACAATATATCGTTATTCAATGAGAGGTACGATCTGGATATCGATGATTTTAAGCAGTTAAAACCAGAGGATTACTGGTATTCTGTGATTTATGGAGAGGGAAGCTGTTATACCGGAGAGGATATCAGAAAAAGAACAAAGAAGTTCTGGATATGGAAAGATAACATGTCCTGGAAAATAGAAGAACTGCGGCTGTACTTTAAAGATATGCAGACACGCCTCAAAAAAGACCACCCGGAATTATTCCTTTGTCCGGATCTGTCGCAGTGGGGATATTTTTTAAATGTGTACAGCCAGAAACAATGTGACAGTGACAATCCGGATTACAGTGAATTGTGGGATACTGCAATGCGGGGGATCGATATGTATGCGATCAGTCCATATGTGGATTCCTGCCATTTCATAACAGTTCCGGCAAGACCGGATGCGAGTCCGGATGCCTATGTCACTTCCTGCCAGCACAGTATGATGCGCGTGATGAATGAAGGAAAAGAATGTATCGGCGGTATCTATTGGGGACGTTATATTTACCGGGATCTGTATGCATTTTTAACACCGGAAGAAATTGTGGGTACCATGACCGCGTGCGGGGTAGATGGCTACACTTCCTATGGGATGAACGGACTTGATGATGGCGGTGTGCTAAATCGCATGGAAGATGACTTTTTAGATTCACTGAGAAGGGGAAATACCTGGTGTGCAGAAGTGATTCCAAAAAGGGGAAAAAGTAAATTTAAAGAGATCGCAATCCTTTTTCCATCCGAGATGTCAGATTATGAACCGTTTGATGTGGAAAATAATGAGATCCGCCGGCTGGATATGCTGGGGTGGTATGAAATATGCTGTGATCTTGGGTATCAGACCGATGTCATCAGCTATCATGACATTTTAGAGAATAAATTAAACGACTATAAAATGCTGATTGTTCCATCCAATGACTGTTATTTTGCAGAAGAACACACAGACATGGAAAAAATGATCCGGGAATGGGTGACAAATGGAGGAGTTGTGCTACATGGACCAGACTGTGGTTTAAGTAAAAACTGTTTTGGCATCCAGGGCATCCCATGTGAAAAAACACCGTACATATATCAAAAGCCTGTCATTCCACAGGGCTGTGAATTTCAGAGATATGAGACAGGCAGATGTATTAGTGCATATGCAGACGATGCGGGCAAATGTATTGTTATGCAGGAAATTGAAAAAGGAAAGGTTATTTCCTGCGGAGTACAGTTAGGTGCTTCTTATGTGGCAAAGAATATACCACATGTACCATATGAACAGAGAAATAAAGAAATGTATCCGATCATTCAGGCAAGAAGTACATTGTTGGAAGATCTGTTAGGGGTATGTGGAAAACCTGTTTCAGGAATCTGTGAAAGAGGCATTGAAGCAGGTGTGTTTGAGACGGGAATGGTTTTGGTAAATCATCGGTCAACACCGTATGAGATTGGAAATTTAAAAGGAAACCGGAAATTTACAAATCCAGTGAATGATACCGTGTTATTGCCACATTCCGCGGTATGGATCGAGCGTGAATAAAGAGCAGGTGAAAGTATGGCTTTTATAAGAGAAAAAGAAGAAATCAAAACGGGGTTTCAGGAGATAGAACCGTGGTCATCAGAGATTGACCTTCAGACGGATTTTGTAATGGTCTATGGTCTGAATGAATCTTTAGAATCCCGGATGCAGCAATATAGAGAGCGGGGTTATAAGGTACATTTAATGCTTGGGTGCGCCTGGGGAAATTATAAAGAATATCTGTGCGGCAGGTGGGACGGAAAGGAACACTGGGATGAATGTCAGACAGACCGGAACGGAAACCCGATCCTGCACGGGGTCGATACGCCATATATGGTGCCGACACGGTCCTTTATCCAATATCTGACGGAACACTTATGCGCTCTCATAGATAAAGGGATCACAGAAATTTATATGGAAGAACCCGAATTCTGGGAAGCGGGAGGATATTCGGAGGCATTTAAAAAAGAATATCTGGCATATTATGGCGTGGATTGGGAGCCGCCCCATACAAATATCAATGCGAAGTACCGCAGTTCCAGATTAAAAGCATATTTATATGGAAGGCTTGTCAGACATCTCAGCAGAAATATCAAAGAGTATGGAAGAAAAACGGGGAAAGAGATCCATTTTTATGTGGCGACGCACAGTCTGGTAAATTATGCACAATGGAAGATCATGAGTCCGGAAAGCCGTCTTTTGGATGTTGATGAGGTGGATGGTTTTATCGCACAGGTATGGACGGGGACGAGCGGCACAGGAAACGTATATGAGGGCCATTATAAGAGCAGAACATTTGAGACGGCGTATTTAGAGTATGGCATCATGCAGGAACTGGTTAAAGGGACAGATAAGGAAGTATGGTTTTTACAGGATCCGGTGGAAGATAACCCGGAACATGGCTGGGAAGAGTATGCAGATAAATACAAAAAGACCCTGACAGCAGCTTTATTCTGGCCGGATGTGGATCACTACGAGGTGTGTCCGTGGCCAAACAGGGTGTTTAAAGGAAGATATCCCAGAAAAGTCGGTCTTGCGGAGGGAATGATCCCGACGGAGGATATGGAAGGTGCAAAAAATATCCCGGATACCTACGCGACATTTCTGGCAGGTATGATACAGACACTGGGAGATATGACCAAAGAGGAGAGCGAAACAGAAAAAGATGCGGTTGGTGTATTTTTAGCAGATAGCTGTATGTACCAGCGGACATACCCGGATCAAGTGGAACATCATGGGCAGAAGATCAATCTGTCGGGGATGGAAGATTGGATGAACCGTCTTATTTTTCAAAAGGAAGAAGAACGTCAGCTTCTTTTATCCATGGAAAAAATGGAATATGCGTATAAAGAATGCTGCGCATTCCCGGACTGGTTTGGTCTGACACTGCCATTATTAAAATATGGTTTACCGATACAGCCGGTCTATTTTGATCACATGGTCCGCTATGAGGAATATCTGAGAAAATATCGGTATCTGATCTTAAGTTATGAATTTATGAAACCGGAAAGTGAAGAATTTCATCACAAACTGGTGGAATGGGTAAAACAGGGAGGCACACTTTTTTATATTGGAAAAGACTTTGATCCATATAATTATTTACAGGAATGGTGGCAGAAATTTTCCTGCGACACGCCTGCACAACATCTTTTTGCAGAGTTTGGAATGGATAAGGAACCAGCCAATGGATGTTACCGGATCGGAGAGGGAAATGTTCTCGTATGGAATGAAGTTCCTGCGCTGTTAAGCGTGAATGAAGCGATCGCAGATAAATACCGCAACTGGATCCGGGAAGGACTTAAGATGGGCGGATATCACTGGAATATGTGCAATTATCTGTCGGTAAGAAGGGATCCGTATATTGTGATAGCGTCCATGCAGGAATCGGATACGGGATCGGTTTATACAAAAGAGGGTCTGTTTGTGGATCTGTATGAAGATAAATATCCGGTCGTGGAGCGGGTTTTGGTAGAACCCGGGCAGGAAAAGCTGCTGTTTGATCTTGAAAAGATAAAAGAAGATGTAAGGATTATCGCAACGGCAGCGCGTATTGAAAATATGGCATGTGAAAACGGACAGCTTAGTATTGAGGCGAAGGCAATTGATCACATTCAGGTGAATATGAGGATCCGCCTGCCAGGGAAACCGGAAGATTTATGTGCACATACAGAAAGCGGGAAAAACATGGAACTGCAGTCTGTATGGGATGAGAAAAGCAGAACGGTTTTGTTATCCTACAGAAGCAACAACGAAAAAGTACATATTACAGGGAAATTAAAGTATGAATCATGATGCTAATGCAGCTGCCAGATAATTTAATGGGCTGCATCATGGAACTTATATAAAGATTGGAAACGATCTTAATATAGAAAGAAAACAAGACAAGGAGGAAAATATGGATTTCTTAGACAAAAGAGTCGGTGTAATTTGCAACGAACTTAAGAAATTAAAAGTAAAACAGGTATTTCCACTGACACAGTGGGAGTACAAGGAAGGAAACTTTATTCACCCGGAGGATGCATTAAAGGACGAGGCAGCCTGGGAAAACTTTGACTGCAAGACCATGCACTGGTATGGCAAGGACCGTCATTACTGGTTTCGCACGACCTATACCGTTCCGGAGGAGCTGGATGGCAAAAGCATATGGATCCGCGTTTCCTCCCAGATCGACGAGTGGGATGACGGAAGAAATCCGCAGTTTATCGTGTTTGTGAACGGGGAGGTTTATCAGGGAATCGATATGAACCACAGGGAGTGCCTGATCACAAGAAGCGGAAAGGCAGGAGAGACACTGACCATCGATCTGCAGGCATATACCGGGATCATGCATGAGGAATTTGCGCTCCGCACACAGATCGAGGAGATCGATGCAGAGATCGAAAAACTCTATTATGACCTGTGGGTTCCGCTTGCAGCATTTTCCCGTATGGAAGCAGATGATAAAAACCGCAAGGATATTGAGTATGTGCTCAATGAGACGATCAATCTGCTGGATCTAAGGACCCCGTATTCCGAAGGCTTTTACCGGAGTGTGCGGGAAGCATCTGCTTATATCCAGAAAGCACTTTATGAGGATATGGCAGGGTATGAGGATGTGATCGCAACCTGTATCGGACATACGCATATCGATGTTGCGTGGTGGTGGACTGTGGCACAGACCAGGGAAAAAGTCGGACGCAGCTTTGCAACTGTGTTAAAGCTGATGGACGAGTACCCGAATTATAAGTTCATGTCCAGCCAGCCGCAGTTATATGCATTTTTAAAGGAGCGCTATCCGGAATTGTACGAGAAAGCAAAACAGCGCATCAAAGAGAAACGCTGGGAGCCGGAAGGCGGTATGTGGGTCGAGGCAGATTGCAACCTGACATCGGGAGAATCCCTCGTCCGTCAGTTTATGCATGGCAAACGCTTTTTTAAAGAGGAATTTGGCGTGGACAACCGTATCCTCTGGCTGCCGGATGTGTTCGGTTATTCCGGGGCACTGCCGCAGATCATGAAAAAATGCGGAATCGATTATTTTATGACAACCAAACTGGCATGGAACCAGTTCAATAAAGTACCTTACGATACGATGATGTGGCGCGGAATCGATGGAACAGAGGTGCTGACACACCTGATCACGACCCTTGGCGTGAGCCAGCCGATCAAAGATTACTTTACGACCTATAATGGCATGCTGCACCCGGATGCGATCATGGGAGGATGGATGCGTTACCAGAATAAGGACATCAATAACGATATCTTAGTCTCCTACGGTTACGGCGATGGCGGCGGCGGTCCGACCAGGGAAATGCTTGAGACTTCGATCCGCATGGAAAAGGGAATCAAAGGGATTCCGAAAGTACGCCAGGAATTTTCACGCACCTATTTTGAAGAACTTGAGGAGCGCGTGAAAGGTGACAGACGCCTGCCGGTATGGGAAGGTGAATTTTACTTTGAGTACCATCGCGGAACTTATACCTCCATGGCGAGAAATAAACGTAGCAACCGTAAGGCAGAACTTGGTCTGATGGATCTGGAACTGTTGTCCGTTTTAGCACAGGCACAGGCAGCGTATCCGGCAGAAGAACTCGACCGCATGTGGAAAAAAGTCCTGATCAACCAGTTCCATGATATTCTGCCTGGATCTGCGATCCATGAAGTATATGAGGTGACAAAGGAAGAATACGCTGCACTTCAGAAAGAGATCAAAGCACTGGAAGAGGAACGTCTCCATGCACTCGTGGGAGATGACGAAGGCATCACTATTTTCAATACAACCGGACACGACCGCAGTGATATCGTAGAACTTGGGGAGATCCATGCGGAAGCGTTAAAGGATGCAGAGGGCGTGATCTATCCGGTACAGAAGACTGCAGAAGGTGCAGTGGTCTATGTAGAGCATCTGCCGTCAAAAGGATATAAGACATTTGCAGCTGTATCCAGTGAAATTGAGCAGAAAACACCGTTTGTCCTTGTGGATGACCATACGCTTGAGACACCGTTTTATACGATCCATCTGGATGCGGAGGGACGTTTTGACCGCATCTACGATAAGGAAAACGACAGGGAAGTACTGCAGGATGGCAAAAAAGGCAATCAGTTCCGCATGTACGAGGATAAGCCGATGTGCTTTGATAACTGGGATGTGGATATTTACTATACCGAAAAGTACTGGGATGTCAATGATGTGATTTCTATGGAATGGACAGAGTGCGGTCCGGTGCGTGCAACGTTAGAGATGGAGCGGAAAGAAAGCAATTCTGTGATCCACCAGAAGATCCATTTCTATGCAGACAGCAGAAGGATCGAATTTGAGACTTATGTGGACTGGAAAGAGCATCAGACATTGTTAAAGGTACATTTCCCGGTCAATGTACATACCGATGAAGCAACATTTGATGTACAGTTTGGTAATCTGACACGCAAAGTGCATACCAATACGAGCTGGGATAAAGCACGTTTTGAGAGCTGCGGACAGAAATGGATCGATCTCTCGGAAGGTCACTACGGAGTCAGCATGTTAAATGACTGCAAATATGGACATTCCGTGAAGGATTCTGATATGGCACTGACACTGATTAAATCCGGCATCGAACCGAATCCGGTGGCAGATCAGGAAGAGCACTATTTTACCTATGCAATCTATCCGCATGCGGAAAAATGGCAGGAAGCAAAGACCGTGGAGCAGGCATATGACCTGAACCAGCCGGCTATTGCAGTGGCAGGAGGAAAGCCGGGAAGCCTGTTGTCAAAAGCATCTGTGGACAGGTCCAACGTTGTATTAGAGACGATCAAGTGTGCAGAGTCCGGTCATGGCATCATTATCCGTATGTATGAGAGCGAAAATGCACTCACAAAGACAAATCTTGTAGTTGAGGGGAACTACAACAAAGCGTTTGTCTGCAATCTGCTCGAGGAGGAAGAAGCAGAATTAGAGTTGAAAGACGGAGTGGTTTGTGTACAACTGAAACCGTATGAAGTTGTTACTGTAAAACTCGTTTAAAATCATATAGAGGCATTCAGATTCCGAAGAGAGTTCGGTGGGATGCCTCTCTTTTTATAGGGAGATTTACGTTATGACCAATAAATTAAGCCATATTTTTGAGTGTTCCGATCATATTACGGAAAAACAGTATCGGACCAGCAGGGCACTTTTTATCCTCGATGGATGCGCTTCCACACAGATTTTTACGGTTACTTCCGGCGCATTTTTATCGGGACTTGCCTATCTTGTGGGTGCGGGGACGGCACTGACCGGGATCATAGCTGCACTGCCGACGCTGATGAATACCATCCAGATTTTTTCCTCTGTCGTCTATGAGAACCGCGCAGGCAGCAAACGGATCACGGTAGAGTTTGCACTCATCCAGCGCTTATGCCTGCTCATGATGCTGTTTGTTCCGACATTGATGTTAGGAGCGAGAATCTCGGTGGCAGTGATCGCGGTGCTGTATTCCTGTGCACATTTCTGTGGGGCATTTATCAACACCGGGGCAAATAACTGGCTGATCAGCCTGGTGAAAAAAGAACGGTTGGGAAGATATCTCGGACTGAAGGATTCAATGACTTTAGTTGCGTCCACAGGCGGTTCCCTGATCTTAAGTAAAATTTTAGATGCCTACCGTTTCGCGGATCAGGAGATTCTGGGATTCCGGATCATCGGCATTTTATGTATCGGTATCTGCGTGGTCGACATTACCTGTCTCACGCTGATCCGGGAACCGGAAAATGTGAAACATGTGGAGCCACTGAACATAAGGAAAGCAATACAGATGCCGCTCACAGACCAGAATTACCGCAATATATTGATTTTCTTCCTGCTGTGGAGTGTGGCGTCTAATTTTGCCAGTCCGTTTTTTTCTATTTATATGTTAGAGAATCTGGGGCTGTCCTATTTTTATATCACCGTCATGAATATGGTTGCATCGGTGGCGCGGATCGCGGCTGCAAATCTGTGGGGGAAGGCAGCAGACAGTTATTCGTGGAGGCTTGTCACGCTGGGGTCCATTTTTATGCTGGGAGTTGCATATATCGGCTGGGGACTGCTGACGAAAGAAAACTGTATCTACTGGCTTCCGGTCGTACAGGCTGTGAGCGGGGTTGCCTGGGGCGGCATCAATATTGCGACTTTTCGGATGCAGTTTGCCTTTGCACCGTTAGAACACCGTGTCAGCTATGTCAGCTTCTGCTCAACAATGGTTGGGTTTGTAGGATTTTTTTCATCCATGCTCGGCTCGACATTTGTGGCATTAGCAAAGGATATCAGGATTTTAAACATTCCGGTAGATAACATACAGATGGTGTTTATTTTGTCTGCATTCGGAATTATTGCAAGTGCATTATACAGCCGAAAAATAAAGGAGAAATGACAGGACAGATATGGAGAGAGATAGCAGAAAGCGGGCAGAGGCGCTGCTTGCGCAGATGACCGCAACAGAAAAAGTGGGACAGTTAAACCAGCATTTATATGGTTTTCGGATCTACCATGTAGAAGATGGAAAAATTATTTTTACGCAGGAATTAAAGGATGAAGTAAAAAAGTGGGGCGGGATCGGCACGATCTATGGTCTTTACCGTGCAGATCCATGGTCGGAAAAAAATTATGAGACAGGGCTTGCCGGGGGACTTTCCATGCAGGCATATAATCAGTTACAGAAATATGTGATCGAACACAGCCGCCTTGGAATTCCATTTTTACTGAGCAGTGAATGTCCACATGGACATCAGGCGTTAGACGGATATCTGCTCCCGGTCAATCTGGCAGTAGGTGCATCGTTTGACCCGGCATTGTATGAGCGGGCAGGGCAGGTGTGCGGCAGGCAGTTAAAGCAGATGGGCGTGGATTTTGCACTGGTTTCGGCACTGGATATTTTAAGAGACCCAAGATGGGGGCGCAGTGAGGAGTGTTATGGGGAGGATCCATATTTATCGGCAGAGCTCGCGCGGGCGATCGTAACAGGAATCCAGAAAGAGGGCGTTGCAGTGGTTGCAAAACACTTTTGTGCACAGGGGGAGACGACCGGAGGGGTCAATGCCAGCGCAGCGCGGATCGGAGAGAGGGAACTGTGGGAGATCCATTTACAGGCGGCGAAGGCATGTTGTGAGGCGGGCGTAAAAGGCATTATGGCTGCATACAACGAGATCGATGGAAAATTCTGCCATGCCAACAGACATCTGCTGCAGGATATTCTGCGGGAACAATTGGGGTTTGACGGGGTCGTGATGGCGGATGGCATCGCCATCGACCAGTTAGACATTATGACGGGGGATAATATCAGGTCGGCAGCACTTGCACTGAAAGCAGGTGTGGATATCAGTCTGTGGGATGAAGGTTATACAAAGTTAGAGGAGGCGTTAAAACAGGGATTTATCACGGAAAAGGAACTCGATCAGGCGGTCCTTCGAGTGCTCACTTTGAAATTTGAGCAGGGACTGATGGATAAACCTTATATTGATGAAAACGGGAACCGTACCGCCTCTTACAGCGAAAATGGTGCTGTTTCATTTCCGACAGAGGCATATCAGGAGTCGGAAAAACTGGCGCGCGAGTCGGTAGTGTTGTTGAAGAATGAAAATGTACTGCCGATTGGGAGAGCAGAAAAAATAGCTCTGATCGGTCCAAATGCGGATGATATTTACCGGCAGATCGGTGATTATTCACCTCCAATGGACAGGGCAGGATATGAGACGTTAAAGAGCGGCATGGAAAAAGAATTTGGTGCAGACCGGGTTCGCTGTTATAATGGACATGAGGTCGGGACGGCTGTTTCTCTTGCGGAAAATGCGGATATTATCGTGCTGGCATTAGGCGGATCATCGAGTCGTTTTAAAGGGGCGCTGTTCGATGAAAACGGTGCGGCAAAAGTACAGGGAGTACTTGAGATGGACTGTGGGGAGGGCATGGATACCGCCAGATTACAGCTCCCCGGGAACCAGAATGAACTGTTTACGGCTGTCTGTGCGCTGAAAAAACCGGTGATCTCCGTAGTCATTGCCGGGCGGCCTTATGCAATCCCTGAAATTGCACAGGATTCAGATGCACTGTTATATGTTTTTTATCCGGGACCGATGGGAGGAAAAGCAATCGCGGAGTTGTTGTCTGGAAAATATGCACCGTCCGGCAGGCTGCCGGTGTCCCTTCCGCGAAACTGCGGACAGCTTCCGGTGTACTATAACCATACGGTGTCCTATCCGGCAATGCACTATTGTGATATGGAACAGGGAGTTTTGTATACATTTGGGGAAGGAATGGGATATTCCCACATGGAGTATGTGGATATCTGTCTTAAAAAGCAGCAGGATGTGTGGATTATTTCAGGAATTGTAAAGAATAAAGGAAATATAGATGATACGGCAGTGCTGCAATGCTACCGGAAAGTGTTGTCCGGTGAGCTTGTGCCAAGAGAGCGGGAACTGGTTGCATTTTCCAGAATAAAAGTGGAAAAAGGAAGTCAGAAGGCATTTGAAATCGCTATGGATGCGGATAAATTCCGGTATTTTAATGAGAGTGGTGCAAAGATTTATAAGAGTAAAATACTTTTAATGGATAGTGGAAAAATAATTTTTGAAGAATAGGAAGAAATTCTGACAGCAGGAGGAGACCAGCTATGAAAAGTCAACCATAAATTAGCAAAAAATTTCTTTTTCATATCGGTGGTAAAAAAGGGTAACTTTAATAGAGCTCCCTTAGGGTGCTTTTTCAAAATCTATCGATATTGGTATACAGACCTCTTATTCGAGGTTGAATTCTACTTCGCCAGTGAGCATCTTCCAGATGACTCTGACAAGCTTGCCGGCACAGTGCCCAAGTGCATTGTAGTGAGACCGGCCTTCAGCCCTCTTGGCATCATAATAAGCCTTGAAGGTTGCGTTGTTTCTGACAACGTTCCAAGCTGCATTTACAAGGGCATATCGTAAAACACGAGAGCCACGTTTGGACATCCTTGTTGTCTTAGCCTGAAAGTTACCAGACTGATAAACAGAAGGATCCAAACCGGCAAAAGCAAGCAGCTTGTTAGGATTGGAGAAACGGTGAATATCACCTATTTCACCAAGAATCATTCCACCATTGATATAACCGATACCAGGAATGGTCATGATGACAGAATCGTTGAATTTCATGATATCCGTCATCTCAGCTTCAATCTTTTCTAATTGGCTATCCAGTAACTCGATTTGTTGAATGGTTTGAGTTATCTGAATAGATATAGCGCTGTCGTTAGCACCGACAGACTTCTGTGCGAGAACTCTTAATTCTTTGGCCTGTTCTTTGGTAAAGTGTCCGTGTGAGTTCACTTTGAGCAGATTTGCCAGATGAGTCATATGCATGGAAGCAATCTCTTTTGGAGAAGGTGTTTCTTTTAATAAAGCATAGACAGCGTGTTGATGCAGACCGGATTTGAAAAAGTATTGAATCTCCGGAAAGACCTGATCAACATAGGTTGTCAGTTGAATTTTCAATCGGGTACGTTGCTTTATGGTTTTCTGACGGAAACGTCCCAATGCCTTAAGATCCATCATATCGAGATCGAAGAAGCTGACGAATCTGAGGTTGTCCTGCATCATAAGAGTTTTAGCAATCACGTAAGTGTCGACCTTATCTGTCTTAGTTTTGCGAACGTTATTTTTTCGCATTTGACAGGTTTTGATGGGGTTCAACACACACACTTGGTAAAGCTCAGTAACAAGGTATCGAACAAGGTTGTCACCGTAGTGTGCCGTTGACTCAAGACCGATGATGAGGCTGTTCTTATCGAATGATTCGAGTTTAGAGACCAGCAGTTGGAAGCCATCAGCGTCATTTGTGAATTTGAACGGCTCAATGATTATTTCACCGTCGGAAGAAATCGCAGCGGCGAAATGATTAAGTTTGGCAATATCAATGCCTACGTAAATTTTCATGAGGTTGTACCTCCCTTTCCTAAAGTCTGATACCATGATGTCCACCAACGATTATCATCGTAGACTTGATAGAAATAAGTACTCTGAGTGAAAAACACTCCGGCAACATCCAGCTAATAAACAATTCAGATAAATGTAGTGGCAATACACTCCAGTTGAGTAGTCAAGCTACAGAAAACAAATCAAAAGTCCATAGTATCTGAATTGTATTGAACCACGATATTAAAAGAAAGGAAATATGTGATAATTAACTTCCTAATTATCATACAAGAAAATTATGTATTTATTACCAAAGCCAAAAACAATTAAAGAACAGGACGGACAGATGCTGCTTTGCCACAGCACACATATTGTGATGACAAAAGAGGTGGCAGAGACAGAGATGCATGCAGCAAAAAGACTGCAGGAGGCGATCAGGCAGGAAACGGGGCTTATCCTGCCGTTTTCCGTAGGGGAAGTAAGGGAGGGGGATCTCTCTCTTGGGATCGCAAAAACATTACCAGAGCAGACATATGAGATCACGATCGACGAAAAAGGCGGACAGATTTCAGGCGGCGACGGGGCTGGCGTGCTTTATGGTGTGGAGACCTTCTGCCAGATCGTACAGCAGTGTGGCGGGATACTGCCCTGTGTACAGATTCAGGATGCCCCAGATATGCCAAACCGTGGTTATTATTTTGACCAGACAAGGGGACGTGTGTTAAAACTGGAAGAACTCAAAAAAATTGCAGACAGGATGTGCCGCTATAAATTAAACCAGCTTCAGCTTTATGTGGAACATACCTATCTGTTCCGTGACTTTTCGGAAATGTGGAGGGATCAGACTCCGCTTACGGCAGAGGAAATCTTAGAACTTGACAGTTATTGCCGGGAACGTCATATTGAACTGGTTCCGTCGCTGGCAAGTTTTGGACATCTGTGCACACTGCTCTCCACAAAAACATATGGGGATCTCTGCGAGATGGAGGATTCCTGGAAGGAGCCGTTTTCCTTCTGGAACCGGATGCGGTATCATACGATCAATGTCTCCGATGAGCGTTCCCTTCCTCTGATCAAAAAGATGATCGCAGAATATATGCAGTTGTTTTCTTCCAACAAATTTAATATCTGTGCGGATGAGACATTCTGCCTTGGCAAATATAAATCGAAAAAACTTGCCGAAGAGCGTGGCGTCCATCGGCTTTATATTGACTATGTCAAAGAGCTTGCACAATTTCTGGTGGAAAATGGAAAAATCCCGATGTTCTGGGGCGATATCATCTGGAATTCGCCGGAACTGATGAAGGAACTGCCGGAGAGCATGATCTGCCTGAACTGGGGATACGCACCGGAACAGAGGGAAGATGAGACGAGGGCGATCGCACAGACGGGTGCAGTGCAGTATCTGTGTCCGGGTGTATGCGGCTGGAACCAGTGGGCAAACTTAATAGAAAATTCTTATAAAAATATTACAAGAATGTGCGGTTATGCGGCAAAATATCATGGCATCGGTGTGTTGAACACAGACTGGGGAGATTTTGGACACGTTAATGATCCGGCATTTTCTGTTCCGGGGATGATCTACGGTGCTGTATTTTCCTGGAATGGGGAGAAGATACCATTTGCAGAGTTAAACCGTATGATCTCACGGATCGAGTATGGGGATACTACCGGAAATTATGTTTCCCATCTGGCAGAAATCTGCGGACAGTCGGTATTTCAGTGGAGAGAAGCTGTCATGTATTATGAGAACCGGTGCTTAAAGCATGAACTCGAAGAGGGCGAAGATCTGTTCCGCGGTGTGGATCAGGCGGGTGTAGATGCTGCAGCAGATGCCCTGCGTGATATATACAAAAAACTTTTGGAGAGCACGCAGGCGATGCCGGAAACGAAAAAACAGATGCAGCTTTTATCCGTGACATTGCAGGGGATCGGTATCTGGAATGCCGTAGGACTCCTGACAGAAAGCATGGAAAAAACGGGAAGTTTTGATATGCAGAAAGGTCTGGAACTGGCAGAAAAGTTAGAATGCTGGTTTATGGCTTATAAAGAAAACTGGAGAGCCACCAGCAAAGAAGGCGATCTGCATCATATTGCAGAGATCGTGTTCTGGTATGCAGACTGGATGCGCAGAAAATGATAAAAAAGTATAAATTCTATCAGGTGATAACTGATTAATCATCAGGACTTTTCACGGGAAATTTATGATATAGCATATTGTCTGCTGCCGGAATCATAAGCAAATGAGAGGATACAAGAATAAATCTCAATATTTTCCACATACTAACTCCAAAGCTGATATATAAGAAAGAGCTGCTTTATCAAAATATAGCATTGGAGGATAACAACGTGAAAGCAACAGGAATTGTTCGCCGGATAGATGACTTAGGACGCATCGTGGTACCAAAAGAGATCAGAAGAACTTTAAGGATCCGCGAGGGCGACCCGCTTGAGATATTTACAGACCGCGAGGGGGAGATCATCCTGAAAAAATATTCGCCAATCGGTGAACTTGGACAATTTGCCGGGGAATATGCTGAAAGCCTGGCACAGACTACGGGATATCTTGTTCTTGTGACAGACTGTGACCATGTGATCGCAGCATCCGGAAGCGGGAAAAAAGAATTTGAGGAAAAACCGGTCAGCAGACAGTTAGAGGAAGCAATCAGTGAAAGAAAGAACTATCAGGCATCCGCGGGAGATGCGGAATTTATGAAAGTGACGTTAGATGATGCCGGGGAATATACAGAACAGGCATTCAGCACGATCATCTGTGAGGGAGATGCGATCGGTGCAGTGATCATCTGCAATAAGGATGAGAAAAAGAAAATGAATGATACCGAAGGAAAACTTGCTGCGGCGGCAGCATCATTTTTGGGACGGCAGATGGAACAGTAAAATAAACTCAGAGATGAGAAGAGGCGGGAAAATCAAAAAAGCAAAGATTTTCCCGCTTTTAATATACTATTGGAAAAACAAAAAAAATCATATACAATAGACACTGTAAATGAGACAGAAATGGAGCAGCTTATGAAATTCATACATGTTTCGGATGTACATCTTGGAATAAAACCGGATGAGGGAAAACCCTGGAGTGAAAAAAGAGCGCAGGATATCTGGGATTCTTTTGCAGAAGTGATCGGGGCGGCAGTGGAGTTAAAACCGGATTTTTTGCTGATATCGGGGGATTTGTTTCATGCGCAGCCGTTAAAAAAAGAACTTCGGGAAGTCAATTATCTTTTCAGCAGAATACCCCAGACGAAAATTATCCTGATGGCGGGCAATCACGATTATCTTCGTACAAAATCGTATTATCTGACGATGGAGTGGGAGGAGAATGTTTATTTTTTCCGTCAGGAGGAGCCGGGACATTTTGATTTTGAGGAGGAAAATGTCAGTATTTACGGGTTAAGTTACTGGCACAGGGAGATTGGAGAACCGGTTTACGATTCAATCATTCCGGAGGATCGGTCGAAGATCAACATTCTTTTGGTACATGGCGGAGATCTGCAGCATATTCCATACCATCCGAAGCATATTCTGGAAAATGGGTTTGATTATATTGCTGCCGGACATATTCACAAAGGCGGACAGCAGATACCGGGGCGTGCAGTGATGGCGGGAAGTTTAGAGCCGACGGATAAAAATGATGTCGGATCACATGGATACTGGCTGGGAACGATCGATAAAGAGCATACCGATATTCATTTTCATCCGGTCAAAAAATGCGAATACTGTCATGAAGTTTATCCGGTTACAGGGAAAACGACAAATTTCGAACTATGTGAGTGGGCAAAAACACTGCTGGCAGAAAGACCGGGGTATCAGTATTTCCGTCTGTTTCTGCGGGGGAAAGTTTCGCCGGATACCGGATTTGATACGGCAAAGTTAGAGGAATTTGACAGGGTTGTCGATGTGACGGAACAGCTTTCGCCGGATTATGACTACGAAAAATTAAAAGAAAACTATAAAGATACCCTTCTTGGGAATTACATAGAGGAAATGGAAAGGCGGCCGCAGGATGTGGTCACAAAAAAGGCATTGGAATATGGAGTCAATGCGTTATTAGGATATAAAATATGCAGATAAAAGAAGCAATCATTGGTCAGTTTGGAAAATTGCAGAACAGGAACATCTCATTTGAACCTGGGATCAACGTGATTTATGGGGAGAATGAGGCGGGAAAAACAACGCTGCATGACTTTTTGCCGGGAATGTTTTTCGGAATGGAAAAGGGGCGTGGAAGAGGCACGCTAAACAGCATGTACCAAAAGCATGAGCCTTGGCATGCACCTTCCTATTACAGTGGTGCCGTGCGATTTTTGGTGGATGGAAAACCATTTTATTTAGAGCGTAATTTTTACTATAAAGACAAAAAAGATATTTTAAAGAACGAGGCAGACGGGGAAGAACTGTCGGTTGCTTACGGCGATCTGGCCATGCTGCTCGGTGGAATAGATAAAGAAACGTTTGGAAACACTTATGATATACCGCAGACCGGGGCAGTGACAGGAAAAGAACTTGCAGATATCCTGGCTGAATATCTCTCAAATGCTGCGGAGGGCGGTGGCGCAAATATCCAGGTTCAGAGGGCAAAAGCAGCACTTGCAGCAAGAAAGCGGGAACTGACGCAGGAAGTAAAGACGATTCATGAACGGAAAAATGAGGATATCCGCCAGCTGATTGTGGAAAAAGATCTCTTAGAACGTGACAGTCGTGGATTACATGCCAATATTGCGGATGCCGGGAGAGAGATCGACCAGTTAAAGCGTGTGCGTGTGGAAGAGATCGGTGAAAAACGAAAGAGATTATCCGAACAGGAAAGACATCAGACAGTCCGTATGGAGAGGCAGGATGCTGCGCCGGAGAGAACAGGGGCAGAGAAAGCCGGAAAATCAGAATGGGAAAAAGAACAGCCTGACCGCATGGCGGGGATCGGACTTTGTGCTTCTGCGCTGCTTGTCAATACAGCGGTACACCACGTCACTTCGTATCCGTCACGCCTGTTTTTTATTTTGCAGGCAGTCTTTTTTGCAGGGATGATTCTATGCGGACTTTATGTGGGGATCAGCCATGTGATAGAGAAGGCAAAAAAGGAAGCTTATTTATCAGCACAAAAGAATGAGATGAAGGCAGTGACACAGGAAACTTATGCGGATGCAGGACTGCGGCAGGCGGAACGGATGCTTCTCAGTTTAAAAGAGTCGCTGTCTGAAAAAGAGACCAGACGTTACAATATCATGCAGGATCTTGAGGCTGCAAAACAGCCGGGAGGACAGGAAAAAGAACTGTTAGAAGATATCCGTGCATTAGAACTTGCAGCGGCAGAGATCGACCGTCTTGCAAAAGAGTATTATGAGGACAGTTTAGATGGACTTGGGAGTGCCGTTTCAAAGTGGATGTCACAGCTTACTGCAGGGAAATATGATCATGCGATTGTAAAGGAAGACGGAAAGCTTTTGATTTTGGCAGATGGAAAAGAGATTCTTCCTGAGGCACTGAGTCATGGAACGTTAGAACAGATCTATCTGGCATTCCGTCTTGCGGTCGGAGAGATTGTGACAAAAGAAGAACCCATGCCGGTTATTTTTGATGAGGCATTCGGTATGTATGATGAAAAACGTCTGATGCAGACACTTCGTGCACTTGATTGTCAGATCAGAAAAGAGCAGGGAAGACAGATACTGATCTTTACCTGCCAGAAGCGTGAGATGGAATTACTTGAACAGTCAGGGATTACATATCATAAAATTGTTTTGGAATAGAGGAGATGCAATCATGGCAGCCAGAAAAAAGAAAAAAAAGAAATACCGTATGTTCTGGTTTTTCGCAAAGATGCAGCTGGTGCTGCTGCTTGCAGTCATTGCAGGGGCATGCTGGTATTATTTTGGCGGTTACGCGGAAGAAGTAAAAGACTTAAAGACGCAGGCAATAGAGCTGGTGCGCCATTCCAGCAAGGAAACATTTAAGGCAAATCAGACCAGTATCGTCTATGCTTCGGATGAAAGTGTAATCTCCACATTAAAAGGCGGAAAAGATTCTTATTATCTTTCGATTACAGATATGCCGAGTAATGTAGAGTGTGCTATCGTCAGTATAGAGGATAAAAAGTTTTTCCGGCATAACGGAATTGACTACCGGGCGCTTTTGCGTGCGGTAAAGGCAATGATTGAAAATGGAGAGGCAACACAGGGCGGCAGTACGATCACAATGCAGCTTGCGCGAAATATTTTTTTGAGCCAGGAAAAGACATGGCAGAGAAAGGTTGAGGAAATGTATATCGCGCGGGAACTCGAAAAGAAGTACACCAAAGATGAGATTCTTGAATTCTATCTTAATAATATTTATTTTGGAAACGGATACTATGGGATCCAGTCGGCAAGCCGTGGGTATTTTAACCGGGATGTGCAGGATCTTGATCTGTCGGAGCAGGCATTTTTGTGTGCGATACCAAATAATCCGACGCTCTATGATCCACTTACGAATATCACGAACACATACAAGAGAAGAAACCGTATTTTGAAAAATATGCTCGATGATGGGAAAATTTCCAAAACAGCATACGAAAATGCACTGGGTGAGGTGATGGCGTTAGACCGGCCGGAAACACTGGCAAAAAATGATTATGTGGAGACCTATACCTATTATTGTGCAGCCAGGGCATTGATGGAAACGGAGGATTTCCAGTTTAAATATCAGTTTTCCTCGGAAGATGAAAAAAACAAATATGACGAAGCTTATGAGACGCTGTACAGTGAGTGTCAGAAAAAGCTGTATACTGCGGGCTACCGGATCTATACGTCATTTGACCTGAACTTACAGCAGGAACTGCAGGATACGGTAAACGAGGCACTCGCCGGTTACACGGAGGTCAATGATGAGGGCGTGTATGCCTTGCAGTCGGCAGCAGTCTGTATTGACAATGACAATGGCTATGTCAGGGCGATCGTGGGCGGAAGAAGCCAGGATTTCTCCGGTTATACGTTAAACCGTGCATTTCAGAGTTACCGTCAGCCGGGCAGTGCCATTAAGCCGCTGATCGTATATACACCATCTTTTGAGCGCAATTATACGCCGGACTCTGTGGTGACAGACGAGCCGATCGAGGATGGACCAAGGAATGCAAATGGTTCCTATTCCGGTCAGATCACAGTCCGGACGGCTGTGGAGAAGTCTGTCAATACGATCGCATGGAAATTATATGAGGAGCTGACTCCGGAAGTCGGTCTTTCTTATCTTGAAAAAATGAATTTTGCAAAACTGGATGCCAATGACTACAGACCGGCAACGGCACTTGGAGGTTTTACAAACGGTGTGTCTGCGCTTGAGATGGCGTCCGGGTATGCAGCGATCGAAAACGATGGAAATTACCGGGCACCGACCTGTATTGTTAAGATATTAGATGCGGATGGCAATGAAATCTATGCATCTGCACAGACGGAAGAGGCTGTGTATAAGCAGAATGCGGCGCGTATGATGACAGATATTTTAAAAGGTGTTATCACGAGCGGAACGGCACACGGACTTGGTCTTGGCAGTATGCCTGCAGCCGGAAAGACAGGTACATCCAACGACCAGAAGGACGGATGGTTTGTGGGATATACGAGATATTACACGACGAGTGTCTGGGTTGGTTATGATATGCCGAAAAAAATGGATAAACTGATGGGATCTACTTATCCGGGCACGATCTGGCAGAAGTTTATGTTAAAGGCACATGAAGGACGTTCTCCGATGGAATTTTTACCGTATGCGCAGGTATCGGATGAGGTTCATACATTCCATCAGGAAGATACGGAGGAGAATCCGGATCAGAATGCGGATGAAAATGCCGGGCAGCAGGATCAGAATCAGCAGCAACAGGATCAGCAGCAACCACAGAACCAGCAGCAACAGGATCAGCAGCAACCACAGGAACAGCAGCAACAGCAGCAGGAGCAGCAACAGCAACAACAGCAGGACCAACAACAGCAACAAGATCAGCAGCAGGACCAACAGCAACAAGATCAGCAGCAGGACCAACAGCAACAAGATCAGCAGCAGGAGCAGCAACAGCAACAACAGCAGGAACAACAACAGCAACAAGATCAGCAGCAGGACCAACAGCAACAGCAACAACAGCAGGACCAACAACAGCAACAAGATCAACAGCAGGACCAACAACAGCAACAAGATCAGCAGCAGGAGCAGCAACAGCAACAACAGCAGGAACAACAACAGCAACAAGATCAGCAGCAGGACCAACAGCAACAAGACCAACAGCAGTAAGACTAACCGCAGCAATAACAACAAGGCGAACGACAGCAGTGAGCAGCAGAACACAGAAACAACAGAGCAGATTTGGAATGCAGAAAGCACTGATGAAGGCTTGACATACAAATTTGGAAACGTTATCATTACCTTAATATGAGCAAAAAAACGCGTGGCAGGTATGTTGCTGCGAAGAATACTGGAGGATCGAAAATGAAAAAGTATGCATTTGGAATTGATGTCGGGGGAACTACCTGTAAGATCGGTTTTTTTGAAACAAACGGCAAGTTGATCGATAAATGGGAGATCAAGACCAACACGGAAAATAACGGAGCAGCAATCCTGTCTGATATCGCACAGGCAGTTGATAATAAACTGGCACAGGAAGGCATCAGCAAAGATGATGTACAGGGTGTTGGAATCGGTGTTCCAGGTCCAGTTAAGAGCAACGGTGTTGTAAACCGCTGTGTAAACTTAGGCTGGGGAATCGTGAATGTAGAGGAAGAACTCGGAAATCTGACAGGTCTTAAGGTCAAAGCAGGAAATGATGCCAACGTTGCAGCTCTCGGAGAGATGTGGCAGGGGGCAGCAAAAGGCTGTAAAGACGTTATCATGGTAACACTTGGAACCGGTGTCGGCGGCGGTATCATCGTAGATGGAAAGGTCGTTGCAGGATTTAACGGAGCAGGCGGTGAGATCGGACATATTACCGTAAATCATGATGAGATCGAGGCATGTAACTGTGGACAGTACGGATGCTTAGAGCAGTACACTTCCGCAACCGGTATCGTTCGTGTGGCAAAGAGAAAACTTGCTAAGACCAACGATGAGACAAGCCTTAGAAACTTCCCGGAACTGACCGCAAAAGATGTGTTTGATGAGGCAAAGAGCGGAGATGCAGTGGCACTTGGTTTAGTGGATGAAGTCTGCGGAATCTTAGGATCTACCTTATCTAATATTGCATGTGTGGTTGACCCGGAAGTTGTTGTCATCGGTGGTGGTGTTTCCAAAGCAGGAAGTATCCTGATCGAGAGCATCCAGAAGCATTTTGTGGAGACATCCTTCCATGCCTGCCGCAACACAAAGTTTGTGCCTGCAGGACTTGGAAATGATGCCGGAATGTATGGATGCGTACAGATGCTGTTGGATTAATACATAAAAGAACTAAAAAAACTAAAAAAACTAAAAAAACAGTCGTACCGCTTTGAAATAAAAACGGTATGGCTGTTTTTTTGATTTTATGCTTCTACTGCATTCTGTTTTACGTGTGCCAGTGCTTTGGCAACCGGCGGTATGCTGATAATGATCAGTGTAATGACTGCTTCCGGTACCAGATAGGAGGCCTGATATCCTAAAGAATAAAGGATCGGGTTCATGCCTTCCGGTGCATAGGATGCGAAAAATACAATGCCAGAGATCGTGGAAAAGATGAAACGTCCGAAAACGCCGATTACATATCCAATCTGAAGTCCCCATTTTTTCTTATTGAAAAATCCGGCAAGACCGAGTGCACCGAATGCGAGCGGATAGTCAAGCAGCATCTGTGGGATCGTGTAGAAAATCGGTTCTGTTACAAACTGAACCAGACCATATGCAACAGCTGTCATGATGCCGACATAAGGGCCATACCAGTATGCGATTAAAACAATAAAAAGCATGGAAAGTAATGTGACGGAACCACCCATCGGCATCTCAAACAATTTGATCATGGAACATACCACGGCAAGTGCGATGGCAACTGCAGAGTAGACGAGCTGTTTGGTGGTCAGTGCTGCCTTGCGGCTTGCATTCTTCTGACGCACAAAAGCTGCTACGATGAGCAGTAATGCGATGATAACGACGACGATCACGATTCCCGTGATCGTAAGATGTACGGAGCCGTCTCCCCAGGCTCCTTCCGGTGTAGCAAAAAAGTTATTCATAAATCCTCCTTGTTTTCCGAAGGAAAATGCGACTGCCATTGCAGGAGCAGAGGATTTTCCTCCTTGTTTTCCTGATTTGATTCTGGTATCAAAAGGTGGTTTTCAATTTTTGACTGTCAAGTTGCACAAAGTCGGATCTATTTTGTTCCGCTGTCCGAAAATAAGAAAAACTAAGTATGCCTGATTTAGATTTTCCAGGAGTGACGTGTACGTCTTAAACGTCCCGTCCATGGGACGTTAAGACTTTTGCTGCCATCCATGGCAGCAAAACACTATGCATTAACAGGCATACTAAGATTTTCTAATTTTCTCCCAAAGTCACAAAACGAGTCCCAACTTTGTGCAATTTGACAATCGCTAAGTTGTGAGCCACCTTTTGACACCAGAATCCTAATTCATGATAATAGAATGTTCGCGGAGCGTACATTTTATTGTCTACAAACACGGGGGATTGTTTCTTACCAGAATAAAGTAAAAGAAAACGCTTCCTTACGCCGGTATTATCCGGGTCAAGTAATAAGGGTCGATGAAATCATCTCTCAGCACGTTGTCAATACCATATGGTATAAACAGCACCCCTAGCATTTGTATGGAACGTTTCCCACTATAGCAATTAATGACGAAAAAGTCAAATTTATGCCTTGAAATTTTAATCCCTCTGCGAGACCTGTATAGTTGACAAAAAAAGCAACAAAAAATATAATGTCAAAAATGTAGAAACAACTTACGGAGGATGAAAAACATGAAAAAAATTTATCAGAAACTGGCACTGACAGGCGTGCTTGCAGCGCTGCTTCTTTCTGCAGGCTGCGGGGGAGCAAAGGAGACTTCTGCAGATGAAACAGCAGGGAATGTGCCGGCTGTGGCTGAGCAGAAAACGGACAGTAAAGCAGATATGGAACTGTCTGAGACACTGGAAGTAGACGCTGGATCATCAGAAGCCGGGACTGAGACATTGGAAACAAATACCGAAACACAGACACAGGGTTATACTTTTACCGATGATCTCGGACGTGAGGTGACAGTGAAATCTGCTGATCGTGTGGCAACGCTGATCGGAAGTTTTACGGATGTATGGATGTTAGCAGGCGGAAATGTTGTTGCAGCAGCAAATGATTCCTGGGAGAGCCTTGGTTTAGACCTTGATGAGAGCGTGGTAAATCTTGGCAGCATTTTGGAGCCGGATGTCGAGCAGCTCATTGCAGCGGAGCCTGATTTTGTGATCGCGAGTGCAAATACGGATGCAGACGTTGCAATGGAGGAAACACTGACACAGGCAGGAATTACCGTTGCCTATTTTGACGTTGCAAATTTTGATGATTATTTAAATATGCTTTCCATCTGTACACAGATCACCGGCAGAGATGATCTCTATCAGAAAAATGGTCTTGATGTGCAGAAAGAAGTAGAGGCAATGAAGCAGAGAGCGGACGGCAGTAATCCGACTGTATTATTCCTTCGGGCAGCATCAAGCAATGTAAAGGCCAAGGGCAGTGACGGAAATGTCTGCGGGGAAATGTTGGCAGACCTTGGATGTGTGAATATCGCAGACAGCGACGAGAGCCTGTTAGATGACCTCAGCATGGAGGCGATCATTGCGGCTGATCCACAGTATATTTTTGTGACGATTCAGGGAAATGACAGCGATGCCGCCATGAAAAATGTGGAAGATCTTCTGACATCAAACCCGGCATGGGCATCCCTGACCGCTGTGAAAAATGATCATTATTATATCCTTGATAAGCGCTTATTCAACTTAAAACCGAATGCAAAATGGGGAGAGGCTTATAAGCAGCTGGCAGATATTCTGTACCCGGAGGCGGAGTGAGAAAGGTTTGGTTTGAAAATGGCATATTTTCCGTTTTTTATTGATATAGAAAATAAAAAAGGCCTGATCGTGGGTGGCGGCAGGATTGCAGCACACAAGGCAGAAAAGGTGAAGCCGTTCGGTGCAAAGATTACCATAATAGCACCGGATATTATGGACAAATTAAAACAGGATCCGGCATTTATGTGTGAGGAGCGTCCCTTTGTGCCGGAGGATATCGAGGGCTGTGCATTTGTCATTGCGGCAACCGATGATAGGGAATTAAACCACAGGATCAGCGCACTGTGTCAGGAAAAAGGAATTTTAGTCAATGTGGTGGATGACAAAGATTACTGCGGTTTTCTATTTCCGTCTCTTGTGAAAGAAGGAAAACTGACCGCGGGAATCTCCACCGCAGGAGCCAGTCCGCAGATCGCGGCAGAATTAAGAAGCCGCATGGCGAGGGAACTTCCAAATCAGATGGAAGAGATCCTTGATTATTTAGAATCAATCCGGGAACCTGCAAAAAAAATGATTGCAGATGACAGGATCAGAGCCAGATTTTTGAAAGAGACAGCACAGCTTTGCATGGATGAAAACCGCGTGCCGGATGAGGAAGAGACGAGGCAGCGGATCAGAGATTATTGCCAGAGTGCGGAACAGACTGGATTAGGGAAAATCGTCAGTACAGGCATGGTAACGCTCGTCGGTGCGGGCTGCGGTGCATATGACCTGATCACACTGCGCGGTTTAAATGCAATACGGAGAGCCGAGGTGCTTGTCTATGACGATCTGATCGATGCGCGTCTGTTAGATCACGCTTCGGAGAGCTGTGAAAAAATTTATGTCGGGAAACGGATCGGTGTACATAGCAGGGAACAGGAAGAAATCAATGCGATCCTGATCGAACATGCGAAGAAAGGCAAACGCGTGGTGCGCTTAAAAGGCGGAGATCCGTTTGTTTTCGGCAGAGGCAGTGAGGAAATGGAAGCGTTAAAGGCGAAAGAAATCCCGGTGACAGAAGTGCCGGGAATCACATCTGCCATTGCGGTTCCGGCGGCAGCAGGAATCCCGGTAACACACCGTGGAAAAAGCCGCAGTTTTCATGTGGTGACGGCACATACGAAAGGCACTGCGGACAGTCTGCCGGAAGGACTAAAAGAACTTGTGGCAGTGGAGGGCACGCTTGTATTTCTGATGGGAATGCACCAGCTTTCAAAACTGGCCGGACGGCTGATGGAGTATGGAAAATCTCCGGAAACACCGGCAGCAGTGGTGCAGGGAAATTTTGATGGAAAAACGGTAAGTGTGCGAGGAACACTTTTTGATATTGCAGAAAAAGTAAAAGAATCCGGGATGCAGTCTCCGGCGGTTATTGTGATCGGGGAGACGGCAGAGATGGAGTTGTAATTAAAAAAAAGAGGAAGCATACTGCAGTGAATGGATCACATTTAAAGCAGAGTGTGCTTCCTTTTTGTATATTATCTGATTAGATGGAAACAACATCAACGGCGTTTCCGTGTTCTTTTATGATCTGTAACAAATCTTTTGTTTTTAACAATACGGTAGCCGTATTTTCATTTGGATGCACACTGATCAGACCTGTTTCATTCAGAAAATAACTGTCAATAAAGACCTGTACGCTCCGTTCTGCTGGCGAAAATTCTTTAAGTGTTCATATTAAAACATAAATACACGTCAAAGGCAATCGTTGCTATTACCGGCAACGTCTGCTAAAATGATTTCAATATGTGAAAAAGGCAGGTAGTATTTGTGAGGGCAGAAGAAGTAATACAGGCGGTTGCAGAACTTTGCAGACATTTTTCGGCGGTGGAGGTGATCTTATTTGGCTCTAGAGCGAAAGGAACAGCACTGGAGAGAAGTGACATTGATGTTGCCGTGTCCGGTGTGAAGGATTTTGATGCACTTGCAGAAGCAAAACAGCGGGATCTTTCGGATTCTTTTGTATTGAGTGGAACCAGTGCAAAATTTAGCATCACATTTGATCTGGCATGGAAAGTTATGAAGGATATACTGGTAGAATATTATGCAATGACGGGTTTTATTGCGGGTTCGCCGCGTGAAGTGCTCAAAACATCCTATAAAGCAGAATTGATTTCAGATGATACATGGATAGAAATGCTAAAAGGTGGTAGGCTCAAACCGTTCTACCACATTTCCATCCCGGTCGATCAGAAACTTCGTAAAGTTCCACTTGATATCAGGGGTGTTACGGAAATCCGGCTGGGTGCGGTATAATCCGCTTTCGAGCAGCGGGGTGAGAGGGTGGTTTGGATCAAATCCTCCGAAACCTTTTTGTTCTTTCAGATATTTGTACAGCGGATGCGTATTTTCTCCATTTACTTCAATTTTGGAAAAAAGTTTAAAGGTAATTCCAAATTTTGCGTCGCAGAAAGATGCGATCTCCTCGGTTGTTCCAAGTGCCTGGTTTCCAAACTGATTACATGGGAAATCAAGAATCTCAAATCCTGCATCCTCTGCTTCATAATCATAAAAATTCATAGTAAAAGTTTCCTTTCAAAATAAAAGATTTAAAACAATTAAATTGTGCACAATCAAATGCAAAATAAAAATACATAATTTTAATCCATATGTCAAGAAAAATTCATACAAAAAAGAGTATTACTCAAAAAAGTAATACTCCCCATCTTCATCCGTAAACCTTTTCCAGCTTGTCTGAAACACATCCTCGATCACATGCGACTGCAGACACTCCTGGGGCGTGCTAACCATGGCGATGCTGCCGGGAAAATCAGTTGCTTTAACATCAGAGTCTGTACCGGCATGCGCTGCTTTATCAAGAGATCTGGAACCGGCGCGGTTCATGACAACCAGCGTATCTGAGATGCGCACCGCCTGACTCAGATCATGTAAGATCAGAATAATCGTTTTTCCCTGTTTTTTTAATTCCTTTATCATGGCGTAAAATTCGCGCTGCCCGGTCAGGTCGAGATAGGTGGTCGGCTCGTCCAACACGATGTAATCACAATCCTGCGCTAACACCATGGCAAAAAACACGCGCTGTCTGATACCGCCGGAGAGCGTGTCGACATACTGGTCGGCATACTGGCTGATGTGGGTAAATTCCATGGCACGGTTTACAATTTCAGTGTCCTCCTTTGATTTCCGGCGGGAAAATCCAAGATAAGGAAAGCGCCCGTGTTCCACAAGCATTTTAACCGGAATAGCAGGAATGATCGTGCGGACCTGTGGGAGCAGGGAAATTTCTCTTGCACGTTCTTTCGGGGAAATTTTAAGAAAATCCTGTCCGTTTAAGAATATCTGTCCGGCGGTCACCGTGGAAGCACCGTTTAAGCACTGGACCAGGGTAGTCTTGCCGCAGCCGTTCGGGCCAAGGATCGTGGTGATCTCCCCGTCACGGAAAGTTAATGAGATGTCGTTTAAGATCGGCGTGTGCTGACAGGAAACGGAAACATTGCGAAATTCAAGCATGGACTCTGCGCCCTCCTTTCTTTTTCAGTAACAGATACAGGAAAAACGGTCCGCCGACGAACGACATGATAATCCCGGCGGGCAGCTCAAACGGAGAGAAGAGTATTCGTCCGAGCAGGTCACATAACAGTACAAAACTGCCGCCCAAAAGTGCGGAGCACGGCAAAAGAAAACGTGCATCATTGCCAAAAAGCCGCCTGCAGATATGCGGGATGATCAGTCCGATAAAGCCGAGCAGACCGGCGAAACTGACGACACATCCGGCAAGGATGCTTGCGAGGGACAGAAGCAAAAAGCGGGTGAGTGAAACGCGCAGTCCGAGGGAGCGCGCGATGTCATCCCCAAGCCCGAGCATATTTAATGGCTGTGCGAGAAACAAGGAAACAAAGAATGCAATAGCAATACAGAGGCACGGCAGGATCAGCCTGCTTAGGGTAAGCCCGGAGAGGGAACCGATCAGAAAAGACGTCAGATTCACCGTGATATCCGTATTTAAAAGTTTGATCGTATTGATGCCTGCACTTAAAAAACTTGAGACTGTAATTCCGGCAAGAATGATCGTAGTCCTTGAACTGTCTGAGAGCGCAGCCAGAAAAAAGATCAGCAGTGTGGTGATCAGGGCGCCGCAAAACGCAAAGACCGGAAGTGTAAATGAGTTTGCCGGGAAAAAGATCATGGCGAGCATGACCGCAAAACCGGAGCCGGAATTGACACCGATCGTGCTTGGGCTTGCCAGCGAATTGTTCATTACGCCCTGTAAGATCACACCCGAACAGGACAGCCCGATCCCGGCAAAAAGTCCGCCGAGCAAGCGCGGAATGCGCACGGTAGTGATTAAAATATAAGAAGTAGAACTGCGGTCTGCCCCGGTCAGACAATTTAAGATATCTTTGAATGCAATATTCACGCTTCCAAATAAAATGCCTGCGCAGACAGACACGAGAAGTAACATACACATCAGAAGGATGGTAATGCTTTTGTGCTTTTTCATAGGGGATTCCTTCCTGCAAAAGTCTTTTGTATTGGTTAAAAAATGATGGAAAATTTGCTCATTATGGTATCACAGACAGGGGAAATGCGCAATGGGGTGGTTTTCATTTAACAACAACGGAGCAGATAATAAAAAAGAAATTTAAAACCTGCTAATAAATTTCATAGTTACTTGTATGATAATTAGGAAGTTAATTATCACATATTTCCTTTCTTTTAATATCGTGGTTCAATACAATTCAGATACTATGGACTTTTGATTTGTTTTCTGTAGCTTGACTACTCAACTGGAGTGTATTGCCACTACATTTATCTGAATTGTTTATTAGCTGGATGTTGCCGGAGTGTTTTTCACTCAGAGTACTTATTTCTATCAAGTCTACGATGATAATCGTTGGTGGACATCATGGTATCAGACTTTAGGAAAGGGAGGTACAACCTCATGAAAATTTACGTAGGCATTGATATTGCCAAACTTAATCATTTCGCCGCTGCGATTTCTTCCGACGGTGAAATAATCATTGAGCCGTTCAAATTCACAAATGACGCTGATGGCTTCCAACTGCTGGTCTCTAAACTCGAATCATTCGATAAGAACAGCCTCATCATCGGTCTTGAGTCAACGGCACACTACGGTGACAACCTTGTTCGATACCTTGTTACTGAGCTTTACCAAGTGTGTGTGTTGAACCCCATCAAAACCTGTCAAATGCGAAAAAATAACGTTCGCAAAACTAAGACAGATAAGGTCGACACTTACGTGATTGCTAAAACTCTTATGATGCAGGACAACCTCAGATTCGTCAGCTTCTTCGATCTCGATATGATGGATCTTAAGGCATTGGGACGTTTCCGTCAGAAAACCATAAAGCAACGTACCCGATTGAAAATTCAACTGACAACCTATGTTGATCAGGTCTTTCCGGAGATTCAATACTTTTTCAAATCCGGTCTGCATCAACACGCTGTCTATGCTTTATTAAAAGAAACACCTTCTCCAAAAGAGATTGCTTCCATGCATATGACTCATCTGGCAAATCTGCTCAAAGTGAACTCACACGGACACTTTACCAAAGAACAGGCCAAAGAATTAAGAGTTCTCGCACAGAAGTCTGTCGGTGCTAACGACAGCGCTATATCTATTCAGATAACTCAAACCATTCAACAAATCGAGTTACTGGATAGCCAATTAGAAAAGATTGAAGCTGAGATGACGGATATCATGAAATTCAACGATTCTGTCATCATGACCATTCCTGGTATCGGTTATATCAATGGTGGAATGATTCTTGGTGAAATAGGTGATATTCACCGTTTCTCCAATCCTAACAAGCTGCTTGCTTTTGCCGGTTTGGATCCTTCTGTTTATCAGTCTGGTAACTTTCAGGCTAAGACAACAAGGATGTCCAAACGTGGCTCTCGTGTTTTACGATATGCCCTTGTAAATGCAGCTTGGAACGTTGTCAGAAACAACGCAACCTTCAAGGCTTATTATGATGCCAAGAGGGCTGAAGGCCGGTCTCACTACAATGCACTTGGGCACTGTGCCGGCAAGCTTGTCAGAGTCATCTGGAAGATGCTCACTGGCGAAGTAGAATTCAACCTCGAATAAGAGGTCTGTATACCAATATCGATAGATTTTGAAAAAGCACCCTAAGGGAGCTCTATTAAAGTTACCCTTTTTTACCACCGATATGAAAAAGAAATTTTTTGCTAATTTATGGTTGACTTTTCATAGCTGGTCTTCAAAAAAGATTACTTTCAGGTTATAATATATGTAATTGGCTCAGAGATTTTGAGCAGTTACCAAAAACCTGAAGGTGATTAGTGTGAAAAATAACATTTTCACACGCAAGATTTGTGCTTACGCATAAACTTGATATGCGAAAAATGGTGTTTTTTATGGCAAAATATAGAAAAAAATTAGAGGCTGATATCCGTTGTCCGCTTGAATACGGTCTTTGGTGGCAAATGGAAATCGCGTATTATATGCGTGCTTTCCGCCAGCAAAAAAACTGCGTTACAGCGAGATACGGAAAGAAATGTATAACATCACAGACGCAGTTTTAGCAGCAACGTTAAAAGATCTCATAGCCGATGGTATTGTCGACCGGAAATCATATGATGAGATACCGCCGAGAGTTGAGTATTCACTTACAGGAAAAGGAAATTCGGTTGTTCCGATATTGCAGAGTATCTGCCGGTGGTCAGATATTTTCTATAAGGAAGATGTGGAAAATGAGATGAAACAGTGCCAGAAATGTGACTATCACAGATAGGATTGTGATATGTAACTATAATAACAAGCAGTAAAACAGAAATCATAAAGGAGACAGGATAAAATGAGAATAGCAGTGACATACGAAAACGGACAGATTTTTCAGCATTTCGGACACACAGAGCAGTTTAAAGTGTACGATCTTGAGGACAACAAAATTGTTAACACACAGGTTGTGGACACAAACGGACAGGGACATGGTGCACTTGCAGGATTTCTTAATTCAGCAGATATAGATGTTCTGATCTGTGGTGGCATCGGTGGAGGAGCACAGGCTGCACTTGCTGCTGCGGGAATAAAACTGTTCGGTGGAGTATCAGGTGATGCAGACGAAGCTGTAAAAGCATATCTTGAAGGCAATCTGACATACAATCCGGATGTTCACTGTACACACCACGATCATGAGGATGGTCATTCATGCGGAGAGCATCATTGTGGCGAGGATAAGCATGGCTGTGCGGGAAATCACTAACAAACATTGGCGGTAAGCCATTATAGATGAACAGCTTCTGAAACTTCGTACACTTGGACTTACAGAGGAGAAGAAGCAGAGAAAGTTATTATTCAGAATTTTTTAAATTAACAGGCATACTAAGATTTTCTGATTTTCTCCCAAAGTCACAAAAAAAGTCCGATCTTTGTGCAATTTTTCAAGGTACTATCAATGATAGAACGATAAAAAACTTTATTCGCCCCAGCATCATCTTATCTATAAAAAAATCTGTTCTACCTGTTAGATATGAATCTGGCAAACTTGAATTGAGATTTTATCTATTCCAAGGGATTTAATAACTATTATATTTTGTTATCAAATATCTCTCAAACCTTGAAAACACTAAGTTTATCGCATGTTAGCTTTCCCTTAGCCTTTCCCTATGTTATATCTTCCCATATGAATTTACGAACTCTGATAAGGGTAAATACAAGGGCAAGAAAATTATATACACAAAATAAATGTGACATGGTGAACTGATTGAAATGCTTCTGATTTTTGTAACGAATAATTGATTCAACGATAAGAAGAGATAAGTTACGATGAGAACAATATTTGCAGAATACAATCCACAACGCAACAGCATTGATGTGTATACCAGTGCTGGCTATATGCTCCGTATTGACTGTTGGGAAGCTGAGAAGGATTTATAAACCACACCCGGATCAGTCTGTTCATTAAACGCACTTGCCATTGATGAACCACTTGAATATGTAAAATTATATCTTGATGGAACGATGCAAATATGGGTGGATGCAGAGGACACTCTTTATTTATAATGTAAAAATCTCAAATCCTGCATCCTCTGCTTCATAATCATAAAATTCATAGTAAAAGTTTCCTTTCAAAATAAAAGATTTAAAACAATTAAATTGTGCACAATCAAATGCAAAATAAAAATACATAATTTTAATCCATATGTCAAGAAAAATTCATACAAAAAAGAGTATTACTCAAAAAAGTAATACTCCCATCTTCATCCGTAAACCTTTTCCAGCTTGTCTGAAACACATCCTCGATCACATGCGACTGCAGACACTCCTGGGGCGTGCTAACCATGGCGATGCTGCCGGGAAAATCAGTTGCTTTAACATCAGAGTCTGTACCGGCATGCGCTGCTTTATCAAGAGATCTGGAACCGGCGCGGTTCATGACAACCAGCGTATCTGAGATGCGCACCGCCTGACTCAGATCATGTAAGATCAGAATAATCGTTTTTCCCTGTTTTTTAATTCCTTTATCATGGCGTAAAATTCGCGCTGCCCGGTCAGGTCGAGATAGGTGGTCGGCTCGTCCAACACGATGTAATCACAATCCTGCGCTAACACCATGGCAAAAAACACGCGCTGTCTGATACCGCCGGAGAGCGTGTCGACATACTGGTCGCATACTGGCTGATGTGGGTAAATTCCATGGCACGGTTTACAATTTCAGTGTCCTCCTTTGATTTCCGGCGGGAAAATCCAAGATAAGGAAAGCGCCCGTGTTCCACAAGCATTTTAACCGGAATAGCAGGAATGATCGTGCGGACCTGTGGGAGCAGGGAAATTTCTCTTGCACGTTCTTTCGGGGAAATTTTAAGAAAATCCTGTCCGTTTAAGAATATCTGTCCGGCGGTCACCGTGGAAGCACCGTTTAAGCACTGGACCAGGGTAGTCTTGCCGCAGCCGTTCGGGCCAAGGATCGTGGTGATCTCCCCGTCACGGAAAGTTAATGAGATGTCGTTTAAGATCGGCGTGTGCTGACAGGAAACGGAAACATTGCGAAATTCAAGCATGGACTCTGCGCCCTCCTTTCTTTTTCAGTAACAGATACAGGAAAAACGGTCCGCCGACGAACGACATGATAATCCCGGCGGGCAGCTCAAACGGAGAGAAGAGTATTCGTCCGAGCAGGTCACATAACAGTACAAAACTGCCGCCCAAAAGTGCGGAGCACGGCAAAAGAAAACGTGCATCATTGCCAAAAAGCCGCCTGCAGATATGCGGGATGATCAGTCCGATAAAGCCGAGCAGACCGGCGAAACTGACGACACATCCGGCAAGGATGCTTGCGAGGGACAGAAGCAAAAAGCGGGTGAGTGAAACGCGCAGTCCGAGGGAGCGCGCGATGTCATCCCCAAGCCCGAGCATATTTAATGGCTGTGCGAGAACAAGGAAACAAAGAATGCAATAGCAATACAGAGGCACGGCAGGATCAGCCTGCTTAGGGTAAGCCCGGAGAGGGAACCGATCAGAAAAGACGTCAGATTCACCGTGATATCCGTATTTAAAAGTTTGATCGTATTGATGCCTGCACTTAAAAAACTTGAGACTGTAATTCCGGCAAGAATGATCGTAGTCCTTGAACTGTCTGAGAGCGCAGCCAGAAAAAAGATCAGCAGTGTGGTGATCAGGGCGCCGCAAAACGCAAAGACCGGAAGTGTAAATGAGTTTGCCGGGAAAAAGATCATGGCGAGCATGACCGCAAAACCGGAGCCGGAATTGACACCGATCGTGCTTGGGCTTGCCAGCGAATTGTTCATTACGCCCTGTAAGATCACACCCGAACAGGACAGCCCGATCCCGGCAAAAAGTCCGCCGAGCAAGCGCGGAATGCGCACGGTAGTGATTAAAATATAAGAAGTAGAACTGCGGTCTGCCCCGGTCAGACAATTTAAGATATCTTTGAATGCAATATTCACGCTTCCAAATAAAATGCCTGCGCAGACAGACACGAGAAGTAACATACACATCAGAAGGATGGTAATGCTTTTGTGCTTTTTCATAGGGGATTCCTTCCTGCAAAAGTCTTTTGTATTGGTTAAAAAATGATGGAAAATTTGCTCATTATGGTATCACAGACAGGGGAAATGCGCAATGGGGTGGTTTTCATTTAACAACAACGGGAGCAGATAATAAAAAAGAAATTTAAAACCTGCTAATAAATTTCATAGTTACTTGTATGATAATTAGGAAGTTAATTATCACATATTTCCTTTCTTTTAATATCGTGGTTCAATACAATTCAGATACTATGGACTTTTGATTTGTTTTCTGTAGCTTGACTACTCAACTGGAGTGTATTGCCACTACATTTATCTGAATTGTTTATTAGCTGGATGTTGCCGGAGTGTTTTTCACTCAGAGTACTTATTTCTATCAAGTCTACGATGATAATCGTTGGTGGACATCATGGTATCAGACTTTAGGAAAGGGAGGTACAACCTCATGAAAATTTACGTAGGCATTGATATTGCCAAACTTAATCATTTCGCCGCTGCGATTTCTTCCGACGGTGAAATAATCATTGAGCCGTTCAAATTCACAAATGACGCTGATGGCTTCCAACTGCTGGTCTCTAAACTCGAATCATTCGATAAGAACAGCCTCATCATCGGTCTTGAGTCAACGGCACACTACGGTGACAACCTTGTTCGATACCTTGTTACTGAGCTTTACCAAGTGTGTGTGTTGAACCCCATCAAAACCTGTCAAATGCGAAAAAATAACGTTCGCAAAACTAAGACAGATAAGGTCGACACTTACGTGATTGCTAAAACTCTTATGATGCAGGACAACCTCAGATTCGTCAGCTTCTTCGATCTCGATATGATGGATCTTAAGGCATTGGGACGTTTCCGTCAGAAAACCATAAAGCAACGTACCCGATTGAAAATTCAACTGACAACCTATGTTGATCAGGTCTTTCCGGAGATTCAATACTTTTTCAAATCCGGTCTGCATCAACACGCTGTCTATGCTTTATTAAAAGAAACACCTTCTCCAAAAGAGATTGCTTCCATGCATATGACTCATCTGGCAAATCTGCTCAAAGTGAACTCACACGGACACTTTACCAAAGAACAGGCCAAAGAATTAAGAGTTCTCGCACAGAAGTCTGTCGGTGCTAACGACAGCGCTATATCTATTCAGATAACTCAAACCATTCAACAAATCGAGTTACTGGATAGCCAATTAGAAAAGATTGAAGCTGAGATGACGGATATCATGAAATTCAACGATTCTGTCATCATGACCATTCCTGGTATCGGTTATATCAATGGTGGAATGATTCTTGGTGAAATAGGTGATATTCACCGTTTCTCCAATCCTAACAAGCTGCTTGCTTTTGCCGGTTTGGATCCTTCTGTTTATCAGTCTGGTAACTTTCAGGCTAAGACAACAAGGATGTCCAAACGTGGCTCTCGTGTTTTACGATATGCCCTTGTAAATGCAGCTTGGAACGTTGTCAGAAACAACGCAACCTTCAAGGCTTATTATGATGCCAAGAGGGCTGAAGGCCGGTCTCACTACAATGCACTTGGGCACTGTGCCGGCAAGCTTGTCAGAGTCATCTGGAAGATGCTCACTGGCGAAGTAGAATTCAACCTCGAATAAGAGGTCTGTATACCAATATCGATAGATTTTGAAAAAGCACCCTAAGGGAGCTCTATTAAAGTTACCCTTTTTTACCACCGATATGAAAAAGAAATTTTTTGCTAATTTATGGTTGACTTTTCATAGCTGGTCTTCAAAAAAGATTACTTTCAGGTTATAATATATGTAATTGGCTCAGAGATTTTGAGCAGTTACCAAAAACCTGAAGGTGATTAGTGTGAAAAATAACATTTTTCACACGCAAGATTTGTGCTTACGCATAAACTTGATATGCGAAAAATGGTGTTTTTTATGGCAAAATATAGAAAAAAATTAGAGGCTGATATCCGTTGTCCGCTTGAATACGGTCTTTGGTGGCAAATGGAAATCGCGTATTATATGCGTGCTTTCCGCCAGCAAAAAACTGCGTTACAGCGAGATACGGAAAGAAATGTATAACATCACAGACGCAGTTTTAGCAGCAACGTTAAAAGATCTCATAGCCGATGGTATTGTCGACCGGAAATCATATGATGAGATACCGCCGAGAGTTGAGTATTCACTTACAGGAAAAGGAAATTCGGTTGTTCCGATATTGCAGAGTATCTGCCGGTGGTCAGATATTTTCTATAAGGAAGATGTGGAAAATGAGATGAAACAGTGCCAGAAATGTGACTATCACAGATAGGATTGTGATATGTAACTATAATAACAAGCAGTAAAACAGAAATCATAAAGGAGACAGGATAAAATGAGAATAGCAGTGACATACGAAAACGGACAGATTTTTCAGCATTTCGGACACACAGAGCAGTTTAAAGTGTACGATCTTGAGGACAACAAAATTGTTAACACACAGGTTGTGGACACAAACGGACAGGGACATGGTGCACTTGCAGGATTTCTTAATTCAGCAGATATAGATGTTCTGATCTGTGGTGGCATCGGTGGAGGAGCACAGGCTGCACTTGCTGCTGCGGGAATAAAACTGTTCGGTGGAGTATCAGGTGATGCAGACGAAGCTGTAAAAGCATATCTTGAAGGCAATCTGACATACAATCCGGATGTTCACTGTACACACCACGATCATGAGGATGGTCATTCATGCGGAGAGCATCATTGTGGCGAGGATAAGCATGGCTGTGCGGGAAATCACTAACAAACATTGGCGGTAAGCCATTATAGATGAACAGCTTCTGAAACTTCGTACACTTGGACTTACAGAGGAAGAAGCAGAGAAAGTTATTATTCAGAATTTTTTAAATTAACAGGCATACTAAGATTTTCTGATTTTCTCCCAAAGTCACAAAAAAAGTCCGATCTTTGTGCAATTTTTCAAGGTACTATCAATGATAGAACGATAAAAAACTTTATTCGCCCCAGCATCATCTTATCTATAAAAAAATCTGTTCTACCTGTTAGATATGAATCTGGCAAACTTGAATTGAGATTTTATCTATTCCAAGGGATTTAATAACTATTATATTTTGTTATCAAATATCTCTCAAACCCTTGAAAACACTAAGTTTATCGCATGTTAGCTTTCCCTTAGCCTTTCCCTTATGTTATATCTTCCCATATGAATTTACGAACTCTGATAAGGGTAAATACAAGGGCAAGAAAATTATATAACACAAAATAAATGTGACATGGTGAACTGATTGAAATGCTTCTGATTTTTGTAACGAATAATTGATTCAACGATAAGAAGAGATAAGTTACGATGAGAACAATATTTGCAGAATACAATCCACAACGCAACAGCATTGATGTGTATACCAGTGCTGGCTATATGCTCCGTATTGACTGTTGGGAAGCTGAGAAGGATTTATAAACCACACCCGGATCAGTCTGTTCATTAAACGCACTTGCCATTGATGAACCACTTGAATATGTAAAATTATATCTTGATGGAACGATGCAAATATGGGTGGATGCAGAGGACACTCTTTATTTATAATGTTAAATAATCCCCAAAAATTCTAAAATTTTTCGGGGATTATTTTTGGCTTATATTTATTATTCAATTTAACTGATAATGATTCTCATATGAGATTTATCTTTAGAAATCATATCATCAATCACGCCAGTCTGCATCTGATTCCCATTTACATTCCGTAATCTGCATATTTGAAAATGTTGCCTTATATGAGCCTTCTGTCGGGCTGCATGCATATATTCCATAAGTAATTTTTTCTGCACCTTCCCACATATGGAAAATACGCATTTGTCTGAAATTTATGCCATCCTCACTGCATTCAATACAGTAGTCACTGTCCCTTCGTGAAAAACGATACCACATACTTTTAATATCAGAGGATATGTCTGTTGTTGCCCAGTCAGAATATCCATGATTGGTTACAACGCTTCCCAATCGCTGTATTTTTTCATTCTCATATTCTATAGATGCCTTAAACCAATTATCACTATTTAAATACATAGCCACACCACACTGGTCAAAACGACAGGTACTCTCGAATTCTGTTTTAACAATAAAAGAAAAGTACTTGTCCGTTGTTTCAACTTGAAATACTGGAGCATTATCATTTTGAAAACCATAATAAGTGCGTGCCCATAAGTCGGTACCCCTTTCTGTAAGAATTACAACTTTATCCTCACTAATTTGTACCTGCTTTGGTTGACGTATCCATTTAGGATTGTTTTTCAAAAATTCCATCTTTTTTCTCACTTTCTTTTTTATTTTAATAAGCAGCTATATTTAGTGCCTGCTTTTTACTGTATTATAATTAGTAATTTTCTTTTGTCTTCTGCAAAGAATGACTCCTATAAGTAGCAACACTGGAAAAATAATTCCTGCTAAAATTCCCATCTTTAGGTTATCCCCAAAAGCTCCTGATACCATTCCAACCAATGTAGGACCTCCTGAACAACCTATATCTCCACCTAATGCCAGCAATGCAAACATGGCTGTTCCCCCTTTGGGCAAAGCTGCTGATGCCTTGCTGAAAGTTCCAGGCCACATGATTCCCACTGAAAGCCCACAGACAGCGCAGGCAATCAGATTTAATAGCGGAATCGGGAATAATGAAATCCCTAAATAGGATAAAATACATAAAAAACTACTATAAATCATAAAGTGTTCCAAATTGATACGGTCACCATACTTACCATAAAACAATCTTGATATTCCCATTAGAACCGCAAATGCCATCGGCCCTGCTAAGTCGCCGGCTGCCTTTGAAATTCCAAGACCTTTTTCTGCAAAAGCAGAGGCCCATTGACTTACTGCTTGCTCACTTGCTCCTGCACATATCATCATAATCAACAAAATCCAAAAAATTTTCATCCGAAACAATTCCTTTAATCCAAGTCCGGTATCTCCATCCTCAAGCAATGGTGCAATGGGAACCTTTGAAAAAACAAAAGCATTTCCAATTGGAATAACCGCCCAAATAATGGCTAATATTTTCCAGTTATCTATACCGACTACATAAAAGAACACTGTTGATATGAGTACAACTCCGGCATGTCCCCAGCAATAAAAAGAATGCAACAGGCTCATTGCTTTTTCCTTATTGTCGGATGGGCAAGCCTCAACAACTGGACTGACTAGGACTTCCAAAAGTCCACCACCTACCGCATAGATCATTACAGCAATCAAAATTCCAATAAAGGAAACTGGTAAAATCTCTGGTAAAACTGTAAGAAGGAATAATCCTGCCGCTGCTAGAACATGAGCTATAATCATTGATATCCGATATCCTATTTTATCAACAAATCTGACAGAAAGAAAATCAACCAGTAGTTGTATCCCAAAATTAAAAGTCACTAACAATGTAATTTGGGAAATTGGAATATGATAGCATTTCTGAAAAAACAAAAAAAGCAGTGGTGTAAAATTATTAACGATAGCTTGTACAATATAACCTACAAAACAGGCTGTAATTGTCTTATTATATTGGCTTTTCATTTTGTCCTCCTCTAATAAATGTGATTATATCGTAAACTTTATATCTAGTCATTGTATAAAATCATATATTTATGGTACAATATAACAAATTTTATTATTTATGAGGAAATATAGCATGGAGACTTTTAAGATAACTACAGATGAAACACTACGAGAAACCATCCAGCATGGCAACAATCGTTATCCATTTGCATACTATCCTGATAATATTTGGAAATTTGACTTCCATCGCATTGACTGGCATTGGCATCATGAATTAGAATTTCTTTATACTGCTGAAGGTACTGCGCTCTGCCTTATAGGTACAAGTAAAATAGAACTACATAAAGGTTGCGGCATATTTATCAATAGCGGTGTCCTGCATCGTTTTGAAGCACAAAGCAGTACATTTGCACCTAATATTGTTTTTTCGCCAACCCTATTAGCACCCGAAAACAGCCTCATTTACGAAAAATATATTCTTCCTGTGATAAGCTCGTCTGTTCCATATCAAGTTTTCAGTCCATCCAACACATTTGGAAAACAGGTGCTACAACTTTTGTCGCAAATTTGTACTATTCAGGAAACTAAGCCGGATAATGAATTATGTACTATACAACTTTTATTTCAGCTTTGGAACATATTGCAAAAAAATATGGACTGGACTTCTGATTCTAACAGTATTCATCGATTAAATCACAAACAAGCAAGATTACAAGCTATGATGCAGTATATTCATGATCACTACATGGAAGAGATTACATTGGAGACGATTGCGGCATCGGCATCTATTAGCAAAAGTGGAGCTTTACACATTTTTCAAACTGGCATCCACTGTTCTCCGGTAGCATATCTAATTCAATACAGACTAGCACAGGCTGCTGAACAACTTTATATCACTCAAAAATCGGTTTCTTCCATTGCAGAAGAAACCGGATTTACAAGTTCCGGCTATTTCTGCCGGAAGTTTAGACAATATTATCATATGAGTCCAAATGAATACAGAAAGAGGAAAACAGAGGAAATTTCTTAATTTCTACTTTCTGTAATCATACAATATTTGGAGATGATGTTGTTTTTCGTTATATTATCTGTATCAATTATGCTGACAATATACTATTTATGCATCATATTTACAATGTTCAAAAGATAAAAGTATTCTATATGCAAATGGATAGATTTATATATTTTATCTATCTGTTTGCAATTTTAATAATAACTCCTTGTATCCCGCCAGCCTTTCATATACCACCTGATTGCAACATATACCAGTTGCACGAATAATAAGAAAAATAGCAGATTAATCGGTGTTCTTGTCTTTATCCAATCTCCAAAGTAGATTGCTATTTCCATGCTTATAATTGTTACCAATAGGGTAATCATATCCCAACAGCACTTCTTATATACCCCTGCAATCTTTATTCCGATAAATGCCAAAAGTATTCCCGCACCCACCAGCCATCCACCACAAACCAGTATTCTTATCAACCAGTATATAATTTCGGCAACGACAGGATTGGATATTCCATTACTAATCTGTGCCACGGTCTTTCCTATCATTACAACACAGCCAGCAATGGTCTGTATAAAAGTTGCGATTGTATCAAAGAATTCTCCACAATCAGAAATGAATACTTTTGACTGTATCATCTGAAAAAGAGTAGTTGATGCGCAGTGGACAAAAAGGAGCCTTAGAACAAGCACATACAATGCTTCGTATGATTTTGCCTAAAGGTACTTCTTTTGAGTTTTTGACGCAATGGGATGTGAATCTCATTGTAAATCATATCAATTCCACTCCACGAGAGAGTCTTGGTGGGAAAACGCCATATGAAGCTGCTTTAGAAACACTTGGAGAAGATATCTTAAAAGCATTTCAGCTTAAGCCGATTGCACTCGATGAAGTCAATCTGACGCCTAGTATACTGTATCATTGATATTTAATTAATTTTATGGTCTGACAAACCGTTTCATGATATACTAAAAAGAAACGGCGGTGATTTTAGATGGCAAGACCAAAAAAATATAATATTTCATTAACGGATGACGAACTCAAGGAACTAAAATCTGTTATGCGTAAAAAGCAAACAACCAAAACTGTTCGAAACAGATGCCAGATTATCATTGATCTAGATGAGGCACACGGTAAAGTTCTTACCCATGCACAGTCTGCCAAAACAAATTGTGTATGTATGGCTACTATCATGAATACTGTAAAGCTTTATTCCGAAAAAGGCATCCAGGGTATCCGTACAATGAACCGGAATGTCAATTCTGATAATGCACGCAGAAAATTTGATGGGCGTGCTGAGGCTCGTATTATTGAAATTGCGTGCAGTCCTGCACCGGAAGGACATTCCCGCTGGACACTCCGTCTGCTGGAAGAACAGGCAAAAATTGTACTTGATGTTCCAGTCAGTAAAGATACCATCGGCAGGGCTTTAAAAAAAATAAACTTCGACCTCACATGAATGATTACTGATGTATTCCGTCAAAAGAAGATGCTGATTTTGTAGCCTGCATGGAAGATGTCCTTGATGTTTATGAACTCCCATATGACCCGATGTACCCTGTTGTCTGTATGGATGAAAAGCCATACCAGCTTTTGGATGATGTAAGGCAGCCACTGCCTGTTCGTCCGGGTGACAACCAGAAAACGGATTCCGAATATAAGAGGAATGGCACCTGCAGCATATTTGCTTTTGTTGAACCACTTGGCGGCAGACACCATGTGAGTGTCCATGAACACCGTACTGCAATTGACTGGGCAATGGGAATCAAATAGCTGTCAGATGAAATGTTTCCAGATGCAAAGAAAATCATACTGGTAATGGACAATCTAAACACCCATAAAGCTGCTTCACTTTATAAAGCATTTCCACCATCAGAAGCAAGAAGGATCATAAAACGACTGGAAATCCACTATACGCCTAAACATGGAAGTTGGCTTGACATGGCAGAAATTGAGCTTAATGTAATGACACGCCAATGTCTTTCGCGTCGAATATCCACCCTTGACAAACTTAAATGTGAGTTATCAGCATGGGAAATGGAACGTAATCGGGATACAGCTAAGATACAGTGGCATTTCCAAACAGGGGATGCACGGGAAAAACTGATATCACTGTATCCGACACTATCATCTGTCACTTTTTAATTAAAGTGGCAGATATGCTAAATTTCAATGATACAGTATACTAGTGTAAATGTAACTAATAATTATAAATTAATAGAGCTTATAGTTTATGATGGGGTGTAAATTATTAAAGCTGTCTACAAAAGAGTGGCAATGATTTGCAATAAATTAGAATATAAATGCGTTGAAAAGGGGTACCACAGTATGAAAAGGAATCTGGTAGTTCTATTACTTTTCTTATTTTTTATAGTTGTGATGAGCATGAGAGATTTTTCAATATATGAGGAGGAAGGCGGGAAAATTTCTTCAGAAGATTTCGCAGAACAGGCAATGTTAGTGTATGAAAAATTTTTAGAAGGAAGAATAGAATGTGATGGCATAGACATTGATTTTATTACGACGCCTAAAGGGGAGCCAGATAAGAGGTATGATACCCAATATGCTGTTTTTGATTGCGATGGCAATGGAGAGGCGGAACTTCATGTGCAGTCAGCAAGATATTATTACATATTCCAGTATAAAAATGGTGCTTTGCAGTTATATAAAAATCTATCACCTTATCCGCATTACTATGCTTTGAAGAATGGTGCATTCATTAGTCATGATTTTGGGGCGGGACCTTTGTCTGATGAGTATCGCTATTATATTTTTGATACATATGGAAATGAAACCTTTAGTATTGGATTTACGAAGTATGATAAAAATTTTAATGGAGAATATGACGAAGGTGATGAGTATGTATTTGACAATGTAGAGGTGACGAAAGATATTTGGGAAAAATTAACCGAAAGATTCTTGTATATAGATGAAGATGGGATAGAAAGGATAAAAAACGAAATTGAATGGACGGATTTAACAGTATAAGCGATTTGGTGCATTGAGAAAGGGGAAGAGAAATCTATGATGCGTTGTAAAGAGCTTGAAGAGTACATACAAGAATATTGTTCTGAGAGAAGAAAGATTAAATGGGAATATCTAGACAAGCATTATAGTATGTTATTTCCGGCTTTCGTGGAGAACTTAGATATATTAATAAAAAACTGGTGTGGTGAACAAAATGATAAGGAACAGGATAAAATAAGATATATTATTTTTCAACGTTTACGAACCAGTGGTTATACAGGAACTTATGAAATATCTATGGGATTGAGTAATTCCATGCTATATTTGGACGAGTATATGTCCTGTGTATATTGGAAATCGAATTTAATATATGAAAATATAAATAGTGACATGGAAAATGTCAGAAAGAAACTGGAACAGAAATATATCAGGATAGAAGAGTATGAACTGTTATATTTAAAACAGAGAATTCTTTTGGATGACTGGAAACTATTTTTTAAAGTTTTAGAAAGATTATCTAGTAAAATTGCAGATGACTACTGGATCTTATCTGCATTCCAGTCAGAAACAAAATAAAATGAATAAAAATATGGAAATACAACAATTTGTTAAACAGGTTGTCAGTAATCTTGTCAAGAGATAGTAAAAAATAATATAGGAGAGCAAAATGTCAGTTTTTGATAGGTATGGAAATTTTGTATATTTAAATGATGGTTCTTTAAGCAGTGAAGAAGAGGCAGAAGAAGAGAAGAAGCGTCAAGAGCAATTATGTGAATTGATGAGTATGTATCAGCATTATCGTGGAATAGTTGCGGAACCTCAATATGTACCAAGAGGTTCAAAACTTAGATGTCAGTATGGAACTGAATTTGTGCAGCTAGATTGCTTTGAAGATTATGGAATATACAGAGGTATATGGCCATTACTGACGACATTGGATTGCAGACCCGAAAATATACATAATTTTGGTTCATGCCTGTGTCCGGAAGCAAATTATCGTAATCGGCTGCCTATGACGGTGGCAAATACTGTAGATGGAAAAACAGCAATAAAGGCAATTTATAATGAGTTCCCACATATTTGTATTCCACTTGTCGATGAAGAAAATGGTTGGAGACAAGTAAAGAAGGATTTACTGGTGGAAGCAAATGCACATAGAGATGCTTCGGTGTTATTGAGTAATGCAGTTTTGGTTTGCCAGTATGGGGGAATAATTACAATAGTGGATGTGCTAAGTGGGAATGAGGATGATGAAAATAAAGGTAATTTGTTAGAACAACTAAGTACTGAATATATAGAATGGCTGATAAAAGCAGAGGGAACCAAATTGTATCCCTATATAGATGAGAAGGATAATGATGAAGCTAAATCAAGAAAAAATGTTACACTGGGACCGGGAATTACTTTCGATAGTACTACAAGAAATTGGGATATCTTAGAGACGTATTTAGGTTGGACGGAAGATGATATAAATACGATAATTACAGATTTATATGATAGGGGGGTAAAGTATTCGGAAGATTCTAAATATGCTATTACACTCCAAAATGCAAAACAGATACTTAATGTATTAGCCCAAGAGATATATATACCAGATGTTAATAGAGCAATTGAGGCGTATAGAGATGAAGCAGATGAAGAAGTTATTTATTCACAACGTGAATTAGAAGCAATGTTTGATTATTCGTTTAATACAGGATTATCTGCGACGGCAGATACCGGTTATACATACAGTTCATCTATAGATAATCCCGACAAAATTATATATTATTATTTAAGAAAAGATTTGCAAGGGGCAGTCGGTGCAGTAAAAAAATTTGGTAATGAGGGGAATAGACGCAGAATAAATCAATTATACTTATTTTTTAAAGGGTACAAATTCATTGATGGTGCGGATGAGGCGTTGAAACCACATAGAGATGAATTAGGCTTTTGAATTATTTTAGGAGTAAAAGAAGATGAAAAGGATTTTTTTTCTAATATTAATTAGTGCATTGTTGATGTGTAATGGCTGTAATATATTTAAAGAGAACATAATAAGTACAGAAATTGACAAAACGGAACAGGATACTACTGATTCAAAATATCAGACTTTGGACACAGATTTGTTAGATAGAGAGTTTCTGGAAGTTGGAGGGATCGAATTATTAGAACTTGGGATGAATGAATATTTGAGCAGATATACAAGCAGTGAAGGAACATTTACAATCTCAGGTGCAGACGTAACCAATGATTTTCCAGAAGAATTGGTTACAATGACAGAAATACTTTTACATGATTCTTGTAATGGTGATAGGGAGGAACTGGAAAAGGCATATGAAAAGTTGGCAAATACATTTGGGGCGGTAAAATATTCCATGAATATCGAAGAACTTTATCTGTTATTTCCAAAATTGTTGGATGTAGAAGAACAGCCTGCAAATTTGGAAGATGTATATAGAATGTTGCCGGAAATTTATTTAGTGCCACAGCACCTTATTAATATTTTTCGTATATCAGGGTCAAATGGGCAAGAACAATATATCTTTGAATATGGTACAGGTGGTTCGAATGGGGGAGTTTGTGTTTCTGTGAACGATTATATTGATGGTGAATTTGTTTTGGTAAGTAAGTTTGAAACACAAAACGAGGGAATGGGGAGAGTTATAAAATATGAAAACTCATATTATTATACATATCTTTCCTGTAATTATAATTTGAAAGAGTACGATGGAGTACGATTGCATAAATTAGATTCCCAGCCAGAGACACAAAACTTATTGATAAGATATCTTCCGAAAGAATATACACGGAGACAGTTGTATTTCAATGCAAATGCGACGTCAGAAATAGGAGAGAGTATAGAAGACTATTTAGAGAAAACAGGAGCAGAGTTTATGACAGCTCAATACCTTGATTATGGGAAAGGAACAGTTGATGAATATTATGGTGATGAAGAAAAAGCAGAGAAGGTTTTAGAGACAGGAGAAGCTGTTTACATGGCTGATATTGCAAATTGCGGATTACCGATATATATGAGTAAGTCGGAATATGAGCCATCTAATATGAGCACGGCGGAATATTTAAAAATTAGGTTTTATTATTTTAATCCGGAAGAGGATGTATTTGTAAAGATGGAAAATTTGAGTATGGAAGAGTATGAACCGGGAATAAGATTGATGCAGTTATGGGTGAAGGAATTTGAAGATAGTATTTATACTTTTAGGGTTTATCATGTATCAGACTATAGTTATTTGTTGAATATTATAAAACTTGATGAGGATAAGGTGACGCATATTGCTACATATGCGTTATTGCCTGAAAAAGAGTTTGTATTGATAGAAGGAGAGGTTGTTAATTTGGGAATGTAATAATATATGAGCAAATTACAAGTGGAAAGAGGAAATATGTTGAATTTCCAAGCGCAAGGTTCGATCCTCCACCTTTTAGGCGGTCGAGCTTTCGGTAAAGATTTTATTGGAAAAGAAACATTGTCTGGAAATTCGGATGAGGCAGTGAGGATGTTCATTTGCAATCAGTATAGCATGAGTTATGCTGTCAACAGGGAGACGGGCGAAGTGATTCTGGAACGGAAAGGTAAGGTATAAATGTATACCTGTTTTATGTGGAAATTGGAAACAGGTAACAGGAAATTTACTTATAGCAGAGGGTGAAAATTTTGTTGAGGCACTACGTTCAGGAGCTTTTTTAACGTGCATATATGGAGGAAAAATAACGATAATAGGGATAAAAGAGGGGGAAAAACCAGAGCCAGAAGAACTTCTTTGGATACCATCCAATATATTGCAGTTGACAGGGAAAACGGAGGCAGAAAATAATTTAAAAAAAAGAATTGATAGTATGAATGGATGTATCCCTAACGATGATTTGAAATGGAATCAAAATAAAATAAATGTAATATGGAAAAAATGTGAAGAATTTTACGAGGATTATGGAGTACAAGTTGATCCACGGCTATTGTTGGCTATTATTGTAGAAGAGGGGACGGGCAGTTTTAATACGAGTTCTGATAATAAGGCGGGAGACGGAGGAAATGGTCCTGAAGCTAATTTTGAGGTCGATTGCGAAAAAGCAGTTGATTTATTAGGTGGGAAAATTATTGCATATGTAACATTTCATGGAGCCTTTTCCAAAGCAAGGGCTGAAGCATACGACAATAGACGTGCAGGTATTAAAGATTATGATGATATCTTACATTATTTAAATTGGGAAACACCACGATTGTCATTTATTTCTAAGACATTCATATCTGGAGTTTATGCAGATGATAATAGTTGGAATTCTGGTGTGCGAAAGATATATAGTGAATTTGCTTATGATGATGCAGCTGCAAAGTATACAGAATATGTTAAAGGATTAGAAAAGGATACTTTTGAAAAAAATGCAAGAAAAGAAGGCATACAAGTAACAACAGATGTAGAGTTTAAAGAAAGTAAAAACGGAAGAGATAGTCAGAGAAAATTAAATAATGAATACACAATAATAGGAGTTATACCTGATAAGTATTAATTTGAAGGGGAAAAAGATATGAAAAAGGTGTTTTATAAAATAAGCTCAACTTTGGTTGTAATAGGATTGGTAATTTTATTATATTTTTTTAGCGGATATATGCAAAATTTTGAAATGACAGAGGAAGAAGCGGCAAAGGCTGTTTTTGATTACATATATTCAGATTGTGACTATGATTATGACGCAAAGGTTATTTCTACTATGCAGCAGGGAGAAATGGTATATTTATACCAAACGCAGGAAAAAAGTGACTTGCAGTATGAAATGTTACAGAGCAAAGATAGGACAGAAGATGGGCAATATTATGTCTTTGCACACGATACACGTTATGTAACAGATGCCCTTTCGCAGGGCTTCTATGATGAATATCACACGGATTACGCAGTTAATAGGAAGACAGGCGAAGTTCTTCGGGAGTCTCAATGGATAGAGACTGATGCAGGTTATAAATTGCTTTATAGTGAAGCATATGAAAAGGCGGTTAATCAGTTATATTTTAATGAGGATGTTTCAGATGGAAAGATGCTGGAGGAACAAGCTGCAAGAGCTCTTTTTTATTATATGTATTCGGATGAGGGGGATTATGATTCAATAGTTGTAAGAACATATAAACAGGAACAGTCGGTATATGTATATCAGTTTCCAGAAGATCAGGAGTTTCCTTGTGTAAGAAATTTTTCATGTAGAGGTATGACGGAAGATCAGGAATATTATATTTTTGCAGATTATACAGACTATTATACTCATGGTTATGAACCTGTTTTTACTCATTATCATTATCTTACAAGTTATGCTGTTAACAGGGAGACGGGCGAAGTGTTTCGGGAACGGGAATGGAGTGATATAGAGTGTGAGTGGTTGTATAATGAAGAGTATAAAAAAGCAGTTAAATAGTGGAAACTATTTATAGGTAATTGCGAAACAAGTTCGCAATTCTGATTGAAAATACGGAAGAAATATAACGGAATTTTTATATAGGGAGAAAGTTTTATGCCGGAAGAGAGGGTACAGAAAAATGGAGATGCCATTATAGCAGGAGATTTTACTTTTGAACTGGAAGGAAATTGCCTTCGAAAGTTTTTGAAAGGAATTTTTAAAAAACAATACCAAGATATTGCGTGTGATATGATGGTGAAACACTATGCTTTTTACGAAGAGTTAAGTAAAGTAGGTATTGTAAAAGAAGAGGAGTATGTCACAAGAGAGGCTGTTATTCATTGTGATAAAGGAAGTAAAGATGTAAAATTAGATGCTTATGAAGATCATGGAATACTTGCTGAAAACGGGAAACCGCTTATGACATGCAACGATTGTGAAGTTAATAAGAATATCTATTCATTTGGTACTTGTAAATGTGGTAATATATATAGTGAGAAACTTCCTCATCCTGGTCCTCGCCGTTATGAATCTTACAAAGAAAGTATAGTTGACCATTCAGATATTTTATTGGATGAGAGGTATGCGGAAGCATGGGAATATAAGGACAATCCATTTATTTATGTATCTATCATAGGACCTGGAAGTGACTATGGCGATACGGCGGCATCTATAATGCACGATTATTTTATGTGGGATGACGAGGAAAAAGATTGGGAGGAGTATATCCTATGGAGGGAAGGAAAATAAGTTTTGTGGTACTGGCTATGGCAGGTCTGCTGACAGCATGTGGCAGCCGTGTGTGGGGTGATGACAGTGAAATTTCCACAGCATTAGCCTTCGGAGAAGCAGAGGAGTGTACGCAGAATGCCAAAACACGGGAAGATACGATTGTTAAAATATCAGACTGCCTTTCGGAACAGGTGCCGGAGATTGATGACTGGGCTGCTTATGTAGATCTGAAGAGTGATGGGCAGGCGTATTTATATCAAACATATGATCTTGAAACAGAGGAAGTATACAAAGATGGGGCGGGAAGTGAATATTTGGGAGAGTATTATTCCGTTCATGTGAGCGAGATGTGGGAGGATCACAGTGTGAGCTGGAGCACGTTTTATGTGAGTGTCAATTTTGATAAGGTTTTATGGAAGGATATGGTAGGACTGGCAGACAGTGAGTTTGAAGTGTATACATTAGAGGAGTGGAGAAATTCGTCGTATTATCCAAGCCTTGATGACTAAACGGCGTTTTGCATAGATCCTGGGAGGAAAATAATATGATAAAAAATTTTCTTTCATCCATTGTAGTAAGCTTGTTTTTGATCCTTCTTGTGATTTTGTGCAGTGAAAATGATAAAGAAGAAAGCAGACATGAGCCTCAAAATACATGGTTTTATATGCCGACACAGAAAGAAGTAGAATATGAAGGATATTTTTATCCATATAGCTATCGGGATATTTGGCAGGATATCAGTTTGCATATAAAAGAACTGAAATCCTTTCAAAATGGCAGCTTATATGCTTTAGAACTGGATCAGCTGAATGTGACAGATCCGTTCGATCAATTCGCGTTGGGGAGAGAATATCTGGGATATTACTATGTTACGTCTGAGGATATTTATTATATGCCGTCAGACACTGGTGGGTATACGGAGGAGAAAAATGAGATCATAATTTCCGGTCTGGAATCAGATGAGGATTTATTTTTAAAAGAGTGGACGATTGTCTGCTGTGAAAACGGAACGGCTGATGTAGTGGATGATGCCGGATATCATGCATTTGTAGAAGCAGATGGAGAAAAAAGGATCTTTCGTTATTATAATGATTATTTTTACGGTTCAAAAGATTATTTATTGATGGTTTGGGAAAAGGGAAAAGGAATTGTTTATTATATGCATGGAAATGGTCAAAAAAACATGCATGTGGAATTTGGAACAGACTTGAAAAAACAGCAGAAAGAAGATTATGGGTATCCATATAAATTGTTTCATTAACTCTGTAAGAAGTACGGGAAGTGTTTGCACAACATGATTATGATGAACGAAGGGCAAAAGAAGCAGAGGTGTTTATCAATGGCTATCAGTAGGATGAGAAGATATGCAAAGGTGATAGCGTTTTTGACCATATGTACGGTCGGCATATCAGGATGCGGGAGAGAAAGAGGTGCAGCAGAATTACCATTTTTTGGGACATGGTACATTGAAAAGGTGGCGGTCATTTCAGAAATGTATACAGGAACAACCAAAGATGGAGTGGCGGAAGAGGATTTATATGATTCCGAAGATTTTGTCGGATATGAGCTGGAGTATACTGCAGATTATTTCCGGATAGGGGAAAATACATACACGGATCCTGAATACGGTATGTTTTTTGAAGACATTTTTACTGTGAACGATGGGGGCAGATTTTGGCCACATGTGTGTGATTTTATGGAGGAAGAGGGGATTGACTGGCATGATGATAAATATTACGGTCAAAGAGACGGCATGGAACTGCATTTACGGGTTCATATAGATTTTGAGGAAACGGTGTTTTATGAAACGTATGATTTTATTCCGGTGGGAACACTCTTTACACTTTTGAATGAGGACACTATGCTCGTAGAATTTTGGGGAAAGACGCTTTTGGCGCGGAGAGTTGCGTAACCGTTGTAAAAGCAGTCTAAAATATGGCTTTTAGGAGGGAGGTATTTATAAATGATTAGGTGCAAAATAAGAAAACACACAAAGGCGGTGGCAGTTCTGATCTTATGTGTAGCCGTATGTATCATTCTTATGGCAGCATTTGGCGGAGAAAGGAAAATTCCGTTTTTTGGGACATGGCGTATTGAAAGAGAGGTAATCATTCCGGAGCTGACTCCGGAATTAACATCGGGAATGCCTTTAGAAGAAGCGATGTTCGTTACCACAGACTTTATCGGATATGAACTGGAGTATACCGGAGAATATTACCGTGAGGGAGAACCAACTTCCCGCTATCCTTATAACCCTGTATTGCAGGAACGGACAGCTGAAGACCCACATTACGCCATAAAATATATAACGCTGTCGGAGTTTAATCATTGGGGAATCCTTCAGCCGTATCTCGAACAACTGATTGAGGAGGAAGGAATTAAAATCAATAACATGGAGGATTATGATGAAGAGGAGACATTGCTCTTGCAGGTCAGACACCGGCTATGGGGACATGAGGAGCTGGAGAAAAAATGTACGCTTTTGAACGATGATATGATGCTCATAGAAGATCGGGGAAGGATTTTCTTTGCACGACGGGAAGGGTGGATGTCATGACAGGGGAGAGCAGGTCGATGGAACAAAATGTACTGGAGCGGTCTGGACTTATGAAAGATTTTTTGTCTGAAAAAATAAACGGGTTGAAAAGGGAACGGTTAAAAGAGATCAGGGAAAAATTTGAAAGCAATGTCGGAAATGTGCGAAAGCAGTTTGAGAGTGTTCTAGGGGCGATCACGTCAGAGGCAGAGCAGGAGATTATTGTGATATCTTACCTGCGCGCAAGTTACATCACAGAAACCCATGAGTTTTATGTGGGCGTCTATAAGGGAGAACCTTTTGTAGAAGAAATAAAGCATGGTTTTATTAGTGTCAAACCTTTGCTGGGAAATGTAGAAAAGGATTTCGTGGAGCTGGATCAGGCACTGGAAAGAGAGTTTTTCCGTTTGATTGCAGCAGAGAAAGAGGAGATTCACCGTTGGTATATGGAACAATTGTACCAGGAGTTTGGTACGGTATGGAGATTCAAAGGAAAGAATATTTATTTTGGCGGATTTATGGATGAGATAAGCTTGATTGGAGACGGATAGCAGAGAGGGGAATGAAAAATCTATGAAATATTAATTTGTTAATAGTATCGTTAGATGAAGAGGCAATTGATGAAAAGGAATAAACTAATATTTAATAGTACCATAGCTTTTATTCTGTTAATTACAGTTATCTTGTGCGAGGAATGGTCTAAAAAAAAGAGTGAGATGATAGATCAGACATCGTTTTTCTTTGATTATGGAACTGAGACGGTAGCGTTTGAGGCGGAGTTCGCAAGCACCCCTTTTGGAGAGTATGAACAAGTACAGATACAAGTGGAACAGGTGGAGCAGTGGGAAAACGGTATTTTGTATACAATGATGATAGAGAGTGATACAGAGGATGACAGCAGATATTTTTACGGCAGGGATAGATTTTTTCTTGGATATTTTTATGTATCGGAAGATAAAATTTACCGAATAGATGAGAATAAGATGGAGGAAGTCAATATAAAAAATGAGGAGGATTTCATCGCAAGAGGGACGGTAGTCTGTCAGGAGATGGGGAAAGAGGATTCACTGAAGGAAGAAAAGGGGTGGCACGAGGAGATTATGGTAGAGGGAACAGTGTGTACCTATCGCAGTTATAATGATCTTACAGAAACAGGATATTATGAGAGGTTTGTTTGGGAAAAGGGGAAAGGTCTGATAGAATATAAGAGTGGATTCGGTGCAGAAAGAGATCGAATTTATCTGTGGAGAGAGACATGAAAAAAGTAGCGAAGAAGGGTTGGTGCATAACAGCCGCAGTGATGGCAGTGTCGGTGATAGTTTGCATATTCTGTTTTGTGAGATGGGAGCGGAAAAGTTCGGATCTCTCCTTTCAGTTTGAGGAAACGACTTATACGTATGAAGATGAATATTACGACGTGGACAAGCTTGTATATCTGCAGATGGTTGGAAGCAGAGATAAGGAAAAGGAAAGAAAAATCAATCAGCTGCTCGAAGATGATAGAAAAAAAGTGATGGAAATGGAACCACCTGATTTGTATCCTGATGATGGGTGGGAATATGGTTTTCATGGCTTGCGACACCATTCTCAATATACCACAGGAGGTTTTTCTTTTTTATCCTCACCGTTTCCAACTATTCCATTCTCCCCAGCATAGCTGGGGGATTAGACTTTTCATTTAAGTGACATCGAGTACGAAGATGATAATGCTGAAGATGAAGATAAAACTGATAAACCAGCTACAGTGGAAAAATTGGTAGATGGTGTAACGAAGCAATTTATAAAAGATGAGAGACTGAAATATTACCCTAGAGGTATGAATCTGTATTCTTCCAGTCGAGGAATGAAAAAGCCAGTAGTGGAAGAACTGACAAATAAAGAAGTTATGGCTCGTGTGGGAGATGCCAAGCTGGTGTATCGTGAGACTTATTCCATCGGTGCTGACAAGAAAGGCAATCTGGTAGATAAACGGTATTATAAGAAAGTCTAAAAAGCGGTAATCTGTTTCGGGATTTTATTCAGAATGGCAGTATTCAAACGCCATATGTACTGGATGCAGACGGAAACGTACAGAATGATTACCAGTATGATGCGTTTGGTCAATGTGTCGCAGGACAGGAAAACATCCCGAACCGTCTAAGGTATAATGCACAGATCGAGGATGACTTGACGGGACTTTACTATCTGCGTGCGCGATATTACAATACAGGTATCGGACGGTTCACGCAGGAAGATGTAATCTATAATGAGGGACTGAATCTGTATGCGTACTGTAGCAGTAATCCGGTAATGTATGCGGATCCGAGTGGGTATAAATATCATAAGAATCAGGGGAACCTTAATTCATGTGTGACCACTAAATCGGCTGCGGAGAATAGTAAGAGTGGTAGTAAGGGTGGTACAGATGTAAGAAATAGACAAGGAAGACCAGTTTTGGCGACGGAAAAAACTTTAGATATGGCATTGGATCCTGAAACATATGCAAATACCATAGCAGAAAAATACGGAATAAATTTGAGAGGATCAGGTCAGAGCATAACTATCAAATATAATGCAGATCTAAGGCCAGGCATATATGGAAGAACAACAGCTGCCAATCCATATGTTATAGAGATTGGATCAGATGCTTTGGTGAGTGAAGAAGAACTTGCAAATACAATTGCACATGAATTAAACCATGCGCGTGATTTTATAAGAGGTGGCATTGCGCCTGAATCTTCAGCATATAGTTCTGGTAATGCATTATCAGATTACATTATGGGAGGAAGATAAATGTGGAAAGATAATGATGATAAAATTATGGGGATTTTGGATAGTATTGAAACTCAAAATAAAGGATGCTTTCCAGTAGTTTGCCCTATTTGTGGGGAAAAGGATGGACATCTATATTTTCACAGAAATAGAGATGGAGATGAAAAAGGAAGTATGTGGGTATGGTGCGGTAAATGCTATCATTTTGCACATGCTTTGTGCCGTCTGCCTAAATGGTGGAAAAATCTGGATAAAATAAATTTTGAAGAGTTAACAAGCTATCCTAATCATTTGGAAGAAAATAAGTTTTGTATTGATGAATGGATAAATAAACTGAATGCTTTATATAATCATTGAAAAATAAAATTATGAAAAGTTGTAGAATATTTATTTTGACTTATGCTGCGAGTCTGTGAAACTTTTTCTGTAAATAGGTATTAGCTGATAGGTCTTCTATGATAAAATCTAAATCATAGGAGGCCTATTATTATGGCAAGAGAAGCTCTAGTTTTTTAACCTGATCTGTATCAATAGTGTAGCCTTTGATGGCTTCGATGATTTCATCAGACTTGGATTTAGCCCCTTTCTTTATGAGTTTGCGAACAGCTTTTTCATCCATGGAATCGGCAGTATGCTCCAATAGATAAGAGATGATTTCAGTTGCTGTCTTGCCAAAAGGATCAGAAAGAACACTGGCAATGCCGACATTGGAAATGGTCATACAGTTCTGGATGCGATTCTTCTCGGAAGACTTCATGCAGACCAGCTTGAAACGGTATCTGGAAAGTTCCCTAAGCTGACGAAAATCTTTTGGAGGAATAAAGGAACATCTGACAAGATCAAATTTGCAGAGGTCAGCAATCCATTTAGAATCCTTTTTGTCCGTTTTCTTGCCTTTAATGGCTTTGACATACTTCGGATGTGTAAGGCAGACATCAATGTCATTTTCGAGATAATTAAAAATAGGAATCCAATACTTTCCGGTGGATTCCATACAAACATGATAGCAATTATTCTCGATAAGCCAGATGTGAAACTTTTGAATATCCGAATTGATAGTTGAAAAGGATTTTTGCTTATATTCAGATATTCCGTCTTTATTGGTAGTTACGATGGTTGCAACGATAACATTTTTGTGGACATCAAGTCCACAGCAGATGGAGTATTTTAACTTCATCATAAGTATCACCACCTTAATAAAAAGGGAATGTCAAGTAAAAGAATGTAGGGGATAAACTGTCTGTATTGACACAGAGGGCATTTCTTGTCTGCGCCTATGGAGGGTTGATAGAACCTATTTCGTCAGGTCAGGAAGAAGAATAGGAGAAGGCTTATGGCAGAAGGAATACAAAAGAAAATTGAATATGCCGATTTACAATTTATCAGCGCTTTTGCCATGGGAAAAATTCTTGATTTTCAGACATGGGAAATACCGGGGGAGCATGCCAGAGGAAATTTTCGGCTTCTGCTGTCAGAAAATGAGACAGGCATAAACGGCATGAATGAGCCCATTCAGCTTTGTGGACATGGAAATACCGCAGGAGCGTTGTTCTGCGGATATCCGGAAAAGGTGGAAATCAAAGAAGAAGGCAGATACAGGATTGCAGATGTACAGGCTGTATCTGGAACAATTCTGTTAGACCAGAAAAAATGCAACCGGGTATTTCAGAAAAAAGCACAGACCTATATGGGGATTGCCAATACCGTAACAGCAGACACCGAGCACAGCGCCTGTATATTGCCGGGCAGTGATATGCAGACAGGGGGAACGTTGATACAGTATCAGGAAACGGACTGGAACTTCCTGAAAAGAATGGCATCCCAGCTTGGACTTCCGTTAGTGCCAGACATCAGCTATTATTATCCCCGTTTTTACCTTGGTCTGCCGGAAGGGGAGAAAAAGGAACTGGGAGAAATCCTGTCCTGCGATATGTGCTTCGATGGGCGTTATTATGCAGTCAGTGGAAAATGCCTTGTTAATAGGTGAGATTTCATTTGTTATGATGTTGTTACGAGGACAAGCCTGTCGCTGGGGGACAGGGTAACATGTGAATGAAGGGAGCTGCTTGTTTCTCGGAAAAAAACAGAACTGGCAGGAGGGGAGGTCATCTTTACATACCGCCTTGCGGGAAACAGTTATACGTGGGTTCCATGGGAGGATAACCCGGACTATACGGGGATGTCATTTGTCGGATTCATTGTCGGAACGCAGGGGGAGCAGGTAGAAGTAGCATTTGATATTGATAAAAGTGCGGCAGGTGGAAACAGTTATGGATTTGCTCCGGCGACAGGAAACCTGATGTACTGTATGCCGCAGAAGGGAACAAAAACCGCATTATATATAGGAAATGGAGATGAGGCACAGGGAATAGCGACAGGGTGCATCCGTACCAATGGAAGCACCTGTGAAGGAACGGGAAGTCCAGAGAAGAAAAGTTTCCGGTCAGAGCATGGCAAAGGAATGGACCTGTATCCGCAGAGCATGGGATTAGATGGCGGGGAGACAGGAAAGATTACGTTTGAGGATGAAACAGGAACCACCATAGAAAGTAATGGCGGACTGGTTCTGATGGCAAAAGAGGGAATCCGGTTGGAGAGTATGACCGGGATTGTCATGCAGGGAATGTCGGATATCATGGCACTGTATTCAGAAGGAGCATCCAGTCTTTGTGTGAATGGCAGTGTGGACATGCTTGGCATGAGAACAGGTCTGGCGGGAACGGTATATCAGGGGTATGATCCATATGAGGATGCACCTCAGAAGGGTGAATTTGACTGGGGCGGATTTGCAAGAAATCTTGTAATGGGTCTTGCGGTAGGAGCCGCCTGCATAGCTTTGGCTGTATTTTTGCCGGGAATAGGAACTGTTGCTGCAGGAGCACTATTTGGTGCAGGAATGGGGGCAATTTCAGCATCAGTAGCCGGGGCAGTAAGCGATTATTCCAGTGGAAATGTGCGAAGTCTTGGAGAAGCCACAAAAGATATGGTAATTTCAATGATTACCGGAGCGATTACCGGAGCAATCGGCGCAGCATTTCCGGCAATGAAGTGGTTTGGAGAAGGGCTAATAGATGTAGGAAGTGGCATATTGACCAGAGGAATGTATGCCCTTTTGAATCCGGATATGTCTACGGAGGAAAAGTTAGCGTATGTGTTTGACCTGAAACAGATGGGAGTAGACTTTATTACTGGTGTGGCAATGCACTTTGCGTTTAAAGGTGTTTCGGCGGTAAGGGAGAAGTTGCCTTGGAATAAGGGTGGTTCATATTCTGTTGGAGATGCTACATTTATGGATTCTGATGATAGTTTTTTTAGGTATATTCAGAAACGAGCAGATGTTGATGCCAATGGATATTATGATATTATAGCACATGGTACTCCCAATGGAATACAAATCACTCATAATGGTCAACATATGATTGTTGATCATAGAACCGCGGCAAGATTAATTCAAAATGCAGATGGATATAATGGTCAAGGAATTAGATTATTATCTTGCAATACAGGTGCTCTGGATGATGGATTTGCACAAAACTTAGCAAATCAACTTAATGTGGAGGTTTACGCACCAACAAATTATTTATGGGCGACACAAGATGGAAATTATTTTGTGGCAGGAATGACAAATCAAAAAGGTCCTAATATGAGCGAATTGGGCATATTTAAATTATTTATACCAGGAGGAAGCCAATAAAATGCTATGTGAAAAATGTAAAACAAATATGATTCATGTTTGTGAGAATTCAGTACAAGGATGGTCATGTCCGGTTTGTGGGTGGGGAACATTAACAACATATATTGATAAAATACATCAAGATATGACAGAATATAGTATATGTACAAAAAGTATTACGAATATTGATAAAGATAAAATCAAGGTAATTTCCAAAATAGCAGGAGTTAATTATATGTAAGTACGTAATCATTCGTATCTGTCAGCAACTATATTTTTCTGATACACTCTTTTCATAACAAAGAAAGGAAACTGTATCATTATGAAAACAGATGAAAAAATCACGCTGTGGTCTGAACGAATCCATGAATTTCAATTCAGTGGGCAGACTTGCAAAACATGGTGTCAGGAACATCACGTTCCAGTCTCTACAATGAATTATTGGATGCGCAAGCTGAAAAAATTGGACGAACAATCAGATACAGATATGATTTTTGCAAAAATGCCAACGGAAAAAGAGATTTCAAAGAATGAGACTTTGAATATCAGCCCGTCTCCAGTCCGCATTTTTATCACAAACGCTATTCGGATTGAAGTGATGCCTGAATGCCCGCCGGAATTTTTTCGTGTTCTGATCCAGGGGCTGAAAGATCATGCTTGATCTGGCAGGTGGCACAACCGTTTACCTTGCCTGTGGAGCTACCGATCTGAGAAAAAGCTATCACGGACTGGCTGCAATTATCAAGCTAAAATTCAAACTTGATCCCTATTCGCGCTGCATGTTTGCGTTCTGCAACCGCAGGCGGACTTCTATTAAGATTCTGCAATGGGACGGATCCGGTTTCTGGATTCTGATGAAGAGGCTTGACAAAGATTCCTTTCACTGGCCGGATACTCCGGATGAATTACAGAAAGTGACCCTGAAAGAGATGCATTGGCTGTGTGATGGTCTTTCACTTACTCCGAAGGGAGCTTTTGAAGAAAGACATCCAAAGATTGTTGTATAAAGAACGGATTTGTCAATTCGCAAAAAGCACGAAATACTCGTGGATATCGGTATATATTCCTACACAGTAAAACGTTGATTTTTCTCGAACAGCTGGACTTTCTATGCTATACTGGAATTATCATATAAGAGTTTGGAGATTGCCGGATGGATCCGTTTTTTACAGAGGAACAGCTGAATAACATGAGCCGTGAAAACATGATGGAAGTTATGCGAATCATGCAGAATCAGGTTCAAAAAAAAGAGACCGAGGTACAGCTTCTGAAAGACAAGCAGAAAGAACTGGAATTTATGAACGCAATGCTTTCAGACCGTCTTGCGCTTGCACAAAGAAGACGTTTCGGTTCTTCCAGTGAAAAATACGCAGATGGATATGAACAGATGGATCTGTTTAATGAGGCTGAAGTCAATGCAGATATGGATACTGCTGAGATTGATGCAGTTTACGACGCCCAGCGGTCTCCATTCTGTTTTAGAACGGCCGTTTTCCGAAGCCAACGGCCGCCCATTTTTAGTTAAAAGATCACCACTTATCGTGTGTTGATCTTGATAGTGTAGTGCTTTGTGGCTCTCTTCATAATGGAATTAGCAGATACCTCATCGTTGAGAATCATTGCTTTCCAGTTATCCGGATCACGCTGGGAGCATACGATAGTGCTTTTTCTCTGTTCGTTCCTCTTTTCGAGCAGCTCGAACAGGATTTTTATTTCCCGTTCGTCAGTGATCGTGTGGAGCAGGAAATCATCTAGGATGATCAGTTCCCATTTGAGATACTTCTTCATCTTGCGAGCATATTTATCATAATCCTGTTCTTTAAGGGCTACCATGCTTTCCAGAAGCTCCTCGCTGTGGAAGTAACCGACGTTATACCGGTTGCAGGCCTTTATGCCGATAGCTTTGGCAAGATAAGACTTTCCAGCATCTGATTCTCCTAGAATGCAGAGATTATAGCCTCTTTCGATAAAGTCAAGGGAAAAAAGCACCTCGGTTATACCTGCAGGCAGATACTCACGCTTGTCAGAGTCCACACAATCCGCCAATTCCTCCGGAGATCCTTTCAGATGAGCTGCTGTCAGCCGATTCTTCAGTGTCGTACTGACTTTTTCCTGAAACTGCGGACCAATCAGTTCTGCAATAAGCGTGAGACGATCCATCTCTAAAAAGCCGGGTCTGTGATACAGATCATCTAAGGTGGCTGCCATTGTTGAAAGTTTAAGCTCATTCAGTTCATCGACAAGCTCGTTCATGAGAGCGGTTCCTGTAAGCATCAGTCATCCACCTCCTCGCGCATCTGATCAGCAAGGGCTCTGCTGCGAGATAAAAGGGTGTCTATACTGGAAGCTTCCGGCGGCATTACATACCCGCCGCGTACCGGTTCTTTCTTTACCGATGTGGAATGATGGTATCCCGCCTCTCCGAGATCGTCTGCTACAACAGATATCGTATTCTTGATGAAGGTGTATTTCTGCTTATTCAGAGCAATCGCCTGCTTACAGCACTCTTCAAGAGCCTTATTACTGTACTTCTTTGTAAAGTTCAGAATACCCAGGCACATACGATAGGTCTGTACTTCATATGGTCTGGATTTGAGAATCGTACGAATAACAGTCTCTGTATTCTTGCCAATGAGCTGCGCTTTCTGGATAAAGTAAGGAGCATTCCACTGGGTAAACCCTTTATAGTTGTCCGGCAGGTGATCAGGATTTGTTGACCACTGACCTTTACGGGTTGCCCTTGGCCATTCGCAAAGGAACTCTCCGGTAAGAGAATAAATACGAACAACAGTTGAAGATGCCTTAATAGATACTTTCTTATGCAAAAACGCTTTATCTACGCTATAATAAGCATTGTCAAAGCGTACGTGGAAGTCACTTGACACCTTTGCCGTTTTTCTCTCCATGTACTCGTAATGCATGGAGGGGAGCGGCATCAATTCAAGTTTCTCTTCTTCCCAATAATAGTATCTATTGTGTTCTTTCTTCTTGAATGGTTCTTTATTCAGAGCCTCCAGTTCCTTCCAAAGATCCTTATTAAACTGTTCCAGTGAGAAATACTGGCGTTCTTCAAGTTTGTGGAAGAAGCCCTTCTCGAGAATGCCTACTGCGTTTTCTACAGAACTTTTAAACTTCGGCTTACGAACCTTCGCTGGAAGAATAACGGTGCCATAGTGGTCAGCCCAATCAGCATAATCTTTGTTTAGTTCAGGTTCAATCCAGTCTTGATTAACGACAACAGCCTGTTTGCAGTTATCACAGACTACTAATGCAGGAACTCCACCAAAGTAATCCAAGGCATGATTGTTGACATCAATCCACTGTGGTTCCTTTGTTGAGAGCATTCCTTCTGCATAGATATACTGTGAATAAGGCAGGATAGCTACAAAAACGACGATGGTCATAATCTCACCGGTAAGAGGATCTGTCATGGAGAACGTCTGTCCAGCAAAGTCAACTTCCATCTTTTGTGCGATAACAGCATCAAAGTGGGCGGTCTCATAATTCTCTTCGCACCACTTGTTGTAGAGCTCACAATACTGACTGTATTGATAGAAACGAGCGCCTTCTTCTTCGCACTTTTTCTTATAGCGGTTCCAAAGAAACATGAGTGTCATGTTTTTACGGGTAGCCATAAGCTTGGCAGCATCTTCATAATCAGGTAACTCGATGTTCTCATTTCGTCCTCCTGATCCAGGTACAGCTCCATACACCTTCAGGGCAATACCATAGTTAGTGATGCCTGCTGGTAATGGATAGCTCAGATCTTCGCACTTCTTGAATGCTCTCAAGAAGTCATTAACACCAGACTTGCTGAAACCAGCCTGACGAGCTATTTCGCTACCGGACATTGATAGCGCGTAGTGTTTGATGATGATGTCCTTGTAATCCAACTGCATACATTATCCTCCTTAAAATGATGTATTCACCATCCTTGGGATGGTTACTATCATTATAAGGATTAGATTACACAGACTGGTAGCAATTCGGCTGTTCAAAAACGGAATGCGACCGTTTCGCTCCGCAAATCCGGCCGTTTAGCTTCGCAATATGCAGATTGAAGAGGAAATCGTGATTCCATCGCACAAACGGAAAAAACGCACCGGCAAAAAAGAAGAAGATCTCTCTAATTTCGAAGTAACAGAAACAATCGAATATAAACTGACCGGCGAAGACCGCTATTGTCCGGACTGTGGAACAAAGTATAAAGTCGTCACAAAAGAAGTCGTAAAACGACTGAAATTCATCCCCTCCACCTTTGAAGTGGTTGAAGAAGTAACCTATGTATACAGTTGTCCAAAATGTGGTGCTATGATCCGGCCGGAAAAAGAGTTTCCGCTGATCAAGGGAAGCATTGCTACACCTTCGCTGGTTGCCGGAATCATGAATGCAAAGTATGTCAATGGCATGCCGCTGGCAAGACAGGAACGGGAATTCGCAAGGTATGACTTAAATCTTTCAACAAAAACAATGGCAAACTGGATCATCAGCTGTGCAGACCGGTATCTGGGACTGCTTTATGGGCAGATGAAGGAAGAATTCCTAAAGAGCAGATACATCCATTGCGATGAAACCAGGATCCAGGTGATTGATGAACCGGATCAGAAAGGATCATCTCAAAACTGGATGTGGGTATATCTGACAGATCATTACAGTGAATCCCCACAGATGGTTCTCTTTGATTATGAGAGAACGCGTGCCGGATATCACCCGGTAAACTTCCTTGGAGATACATTTCATGGATATCTGACGTGTGATGGATACCAGGCGTATCATGGACTGAACGATTCCATTACCGTAACAGGATGCTTTACCCATGCGAGACGCCGTTTTGATGCTGCGCTCACGGCATTAAAAAAGGATTTCACAAAGGAGCAGCTGAAAGAAACAGTTGCATATCAGGCAATGACGAGGATCGGAATCCTGTATAAAGTAGAGGAACTGATCAAAGATAAGACACTGGAAGAACGGTATCAGGAACGCCAGAAGCAGTCGCGTCCAGTAGTGGAAGCTCTGTTTGAATGGCTGCATTCGATGGAAGATTCTGTAGACAGATCTTCCCTTATTGGTGATGCCATTTTATATACGCTGAATCAGGAAAACTATCTTCGCAGGTACTTGGATGACGGGCATCTGAGCATTGATAATAATAGTGCGGAGCGTGCAATCAAAAATTTTGCAGTAGGCCGCCGGAATTGGCTGTTTGCCAAGAGTATCCGTGGTGCAGATGCCAGTGCTGTTGTTTATAGTATCGCAGAAACAGCCCTGCTGAATGGTCTGAAGCCGTATGTATATCTTTCCTATGTATTAGACGAGCTTCGTAAAATGGGACCTTTTCCAAAGCCGGATGATCTAAATCGGCTTTTGCCATGGTCAAATGAATTACCGGAAGGATTTCGAACCAAAAAGAAGAAATAAAATGTGCCGCCCTGATGGGCGGCATGTTTTTTAAAAAGGCAAGGTACAGATGATTACGTACTTACAGAGTATCCGTGGTGCAGATGCCAGTGCTGTTGTTTATAGTATCGCAGAAACAGCCCTGCTGAATGGTCTGAAGCCGTATGTATATCTTTCCTATGTATTAGACGAGCTTCGTAAAATGGGACCTTTTCCAAAGCCGGATGATCTAAATCGGCTTTTGCCATGGTCAAATGAATTACCGGAAGGATTTCGAACCAAAAAGAAGAAATAAAATGTGCCGCCCTGATGGGCGGCATGTTTTTTAAAAAGGCAAGGTACAGATGATTACGTACTTACGTTCCACAGTCCGGACAATAGCGGTCTTCGCCGGTCAGTTTATATTCGATTGTTTCTGTTACTTCGAAATTAGAGAGATCTTCTTCTTTTTTGCCGGTGCGTTTTTTCCGTTTGTGCGATGGAATCACGATTTCCTCTTCAATCTCAGCAGTATCCATATCTGCATTGACTTCAGCCTCATTAAACAGATCCATCTGTTCATATCCATCTGCGTATTTTTCACTGGAAGAACCGAAACGTCTTCTTTGTGCAAGCGCAAGACGGTCTGAAAGCATTGCGTTCATAAATTCCAGTTCTTTCTGCTTGTCTTTCAGAAGCTGTACCTCGGTCTCTTTTTTTGAACCTGATTCTGCATGATTCGCATAACTTCCATCATGTTTTCACGGCTCATGTTATTCAGCTGTTCCTCTGTAAAAAACGGATCCATCCGGCAATCTCCAAACTCTTATATGATAATTCCAGTATAGCATAGAAAGTCCAGCTGTTCGAGAAAAATCAACGTTTTACTGTGTAGGAATATATACCGATATCCACGAGTATTTCGTGCTTTTTGCGAATTGACAAATCCGTTCTTTATACAACAATCTTTGGATGTCTTTCTTCAAAAGCTCCCTTCGGAGTAAGTGAAAGACCATCACACAGCCAATGCATCTCTTTCAGGGTCACTTTCTGTAATTCATCCGGAGTATCCGGCCAGTGAAAGGAATCTTTGTCAAGCCTCTTCATCAGAATCCAGAAACCGGATCCGTCCCATTGCAGAATCTTAATAGAAGTCCGCCTGCGGTTGCAGAACGCAAACATGCAGCGCGAATAGGGATCAAGTTTGAATTTTAGCTTGATAATTGCAGCCAGTCCGTGATAGCTTTTTCTCAGATCGGTAGCTCCACAGGCAAGGTAAACGGTTGTGCCACCTGCCAGATCAAGCATGATCTTTCAGCCCCTGGATCAGAACACGAAAAAATTCCGGCGGGCATTCAGGCATCACTTCAATCCGAATAGCGTTTGTGATAAAAATGCGGACTGGAGACGGGCTGATATTCAAAGTCTCATTCTTTGAAATCTCTTTTTCCGTTGGCATTTTTGCAAAAATCATATCTGTATCTGATTGTTCGTCCAATTTTTTCAGCTTGCGCATCCAATAATTCATTGTAGAGACTGGAACGTGATGTTCCTGACACCATGTTTTGCAAGTCTGCCCACTGAATTGAAATTCATGGATTCGTTCAGACCACAGCGTGATTTTTTCATCTGTTTTCATAATGATACAGTTTCCTTTCTTTGTTATGAAAAGAGTGTATCAGAAAAATATAGTTGCTGACAGATACGAATGATTACGTACTTACTGTGGAACAAAGTATAAAGTCGTCACAAAAGAAGTCGTAAAACGACTGAAATTCATCCCCTCCACCTTTGAAGTGGTTGAAGAAGTAACCTATGTATACAGTTGTCCAAAATGTGGTGCTATGATCCGGCCGGAAAAAGAGTTTCCGCTGATCAAGGGAAGCATTGCTACACCTTCGCTGGTTGCCGGAATCATGAATGCAAAGTATGTCAATGGCATGCCGCTGGCAAGACAGGAACGGGAATTCGCAAGGTATGACTTAAATCTTTCAACAAAAACAATGGCAAACTGGATCATCAGCTGTGCAGACCGGTATCTGGGACTGCTTTATGGGCAGATGAAGGAAGAATTCCTAAAGAGCAGATACATCCATTGCGATGAAACCAGGATCCAGGTGATTGATGAACCGGATCAGAAAGGATCATCTCAAAACTGGATGTGGGTATATCTGACAGATCATTACAGTGAATCCCCACAGATGGTTCTCTTTGATTATGAGAGAACGCGTGCCGGATATCACCCGGTAAACTTCCTTGGAGATACATTTCATGGATATCTGACGTGTGATGGATACCAGGCGTATCATGGACTGAACGATTCCATTACCGTAACAGGATGCTTTACCCATGCGAGACGCCGTTTTGATGCTGCGCTCACGGCATTAAAAAAGGATTTCACAAAGGAGCAGCTGAAAGAAACAGTTGCATATCAGGCAATGACGAGGATCGGAATCCTGTATAAAGTAGAGGAACTGATCAAAGATAAGACACTGGAAGAACGGTATCAGGAACGCCAGAAGCAGTCGCGTCCAGTAGTGGAAGCTCTGTTTGAATGGCTGCATTCGATGGAAGATTCTGTAGACAGATCTTCCCTTATTGGTGATGCCATTTTATATACGCTGAATCAGGAAAACTATCTTCGCAGGTACTTGGATGACGGGCATCTGAGCATTGATAATAATAGTGCGGAGCGTGCAATCAAAAATTTTGCAGTAGGCCGCCGGAATTGGCTGTTTGCCAAGAGTATCCGTGGTGCAGATGCCAGTGCTGTTGTTTATAGTATCGCAGAAACAGCCCTGCTGAATGGTCTGAAGCCGTATGTATATCTTTCCTATGTATTAGACGAGCTTCGTAAAATGGGACCTTTTCCAAAGCCGGATGATCTAAATCGGCTTTTGCCATGGTCAAATGAATTACCGGAAGGATTTCGAACCAAAAAGAAGAAATAAAATGTGCCGCCCTGATGGGCGGCATGTTTTTTAAAAAGGCAAGGTACAGATGATTACGTACTTACTTTTAAAAAGAAAAATATAATAATTTGTAAACGAGTGGCAGACTAGCGTAAATCCAGTTTTGCTGCTCGTTTTTTTGTGCGCATGCTGTCGCACATTATGAAAATATATAACGCATTTTAAAGTGTGTAGCTTATCAGCGTAAGTCCAGCTTATGAGGTAAGTACACACTTTTTTTATGCAGAACAAGGAGGCTAAATCCTCTCCTCACCAAAGGGTTCGGATTTTGCTTCGCAAAACAAGGAGGCTAAATCCTCTCCTCGCCAAGGGGCTCGGATTTTGCTTCGCAAAACAAGGAGGATTATAAAATGGCAGAAAGTAACAAGATGAAGGAGATGCCAGTAAATAAGCTCATGGTTCAGATGGGAATACCGATGATCTTATCTATGGCATTGCAGGCGGTTTACAACATTGTAGACAGTGCCTTTGTTGGAAACATGAGATCAGGAAGTGAGGCGGCACTTAATGCACTTACACTGGTGTTTCCGGTTCAGATGCTCATGGTAGCAGTTGGAATCGGAACAGGTGTGGGAACAAATGCACTTCTTGCAAGAACACTTGGACAGGGAAATGGTAAAAAAGCAGCAAAAGTTGCGGGAAACAGTTTGTTTCTTGGGGTGATTATTTATGCGGTGTGTCTGTTGTTTGGATTTTTTGGAGTAAGAGCATATATTTCATCACAGACAATTGACCCTGAAGTTATTTCAATGGGAACAGATTACTTAAGAATATGCTGCGTAATTTCATTTGGAATTATTTTCTTTTCATTATTTGAAAAACTCTTACAGGCAACAGGACGTTCACTATATTCTACAATCGGTCAGGTTGTGGGTGCAGTAGTGAATATTATTCTTGATCCGATTATGATTTATGGTATTGGACCGGTTCCTGAAATGGGAGTGAAGGGAGCTGCATATGCAACTGTTATTGGACAGGTTGCGTCTGCAATATTATTGTTTGTATTTCATATGAAACTGAATAAGGAAATTGAACATGATGTAAAGTATATGAAGCCGGATAGCGGAATAATCAAGGAAATATATGCAATTGGACTTCCTGCAATTATTGCACAGGCACTTATGTCTATCATGGTATATGTGATGAATCTGATTTTGAAATTCAGTCCTTCCGCACAGACTGCATATGGATTGTTCTATAAAGTACAGCAGTTTGTATTATTCCTTGCCTTTGGGCTTAGAGATGCAATCACTCCGATTATTGCATTTGCTTATGGTATGAGAAGTAAAAAGAGAATTCAGGATGGAATCAGGTATGGACTGCTCTATACCATTGTATTAATGATTCCAGGAATTGCAATTACAGAATTTTTCCCCGGAGCTTTTGCAACTTTGTTCAATGCAGGACAGTCAAGGGAATATTTTATCGAAGCAATGAGGATAATCTCAATAAGCTTTCTGTTTGCCGGGATAAATGTTGCTTATCAGGGAATTTATCAGGCACTGGATGGCGGCATTGAATCATTGGTAATCTCTCTTCTGAGACAACTTATTATTATTCTGCCACTGGCTGGAATTTTTTCTGTGTTTGTCAGAAATGGTCAGATGGGAGTTTCCCTGATCTGGTGGGCATTCCCAATAACTGAGGTTATTTCATGTCTGGCAGGATATGTATTTTTAAAGAGAATCAGAAAGAATAAAATAGATGTTTTAAATTAAGGAGGAACCGTAAATGGCAAAAAGAATTATTACAATCAGCAGAGAGTATGGAAGCGGTGGACGTTTCATCGGTGAAGAGGTGGCAAGGAAACTTGGCATTGCATATTATGACAAGGATATCATTGGACAGATTGCAGAACAGTCAGGATTGTCACCAGAGTACATTAAAGAAAATGCAGAGTTATCTCCAAAGAAAGGTTTATTTGCATATGCCTTTGCCGGACGTGACATTACAGGAAAGTCCATAGAAGATATCGTATATGAAGCACAAAGAAAAGTTATTTTGGAGTTGGCTGGAAAGGAGCCTTGTGTAATCGTTGGAAGAAATGCTGATTACATTCTGAAAGACAGGGATGATGTGTTAAATGTGTTTATTCATGGGGATATGCCGGAAAAAACACAGCGTATCATGGGCTTATATAATGTTGAAGAGAAGGAAGCCGTCAAAATGATGGCAGACACAGATAAAAGACGTATGACAAATTATAGCTTTTACACGGAGCAGAAATGGGGAAAAGCCAGTAATTATACGTTGTGCCTGAACAGTTCACAGCTTGGATATGACAGGTGTGAGAAGATAATTATGGAATGTGGTAAATAACTGGAAGTGATAATTTTATGATGTGATATATCTGTAAAAACAGGAGGACAATAGGGAATGCCGGAATTCACTGTGAGTATAAAGGAAAAGATTCCAATGGATTTACTTATCACAAGTATATCTATATGTAAAGGTTGTCTTAAAACAAGGAGAAATTTTCCTATTGCATTTTATCAGTGCTTTAAAAGAATATCCGGGAGATGCCTGGATTAAGAAGTATATTTTTCCAGGCGGTGTTGTACCTGGCTTACGTGAAATTATGTATATTGCAGGAGATAAGAGATTTTACACGGTTGGATCAGAAAGTCTGCGCAGACATTATAATCATACGTTGTTGTATTGGAATAAAAATTTTCAAGATCATCGTCAGGAAGTAGTAGAGATGTTTGACGAACGATTTGCACGTATGTGGGAATTATACCTGTGTGCGTGTGCTGCTACTTTCATGAATGGAATTATTGATCTGCATCAGATTATTTTTACGAATGACATAAATAATGAAATTCCAATGACAAAATGGTATTAAAAAAATATAGATAATCCTGGATTGTATGTGATTTTATCATGAATAATCCAGGATTAATTATTGTAGATAGAAAATATAATAGATATTGACAAAAGAAAGATAACAATTATAATAAGTAGCGTACTACTTATACGGAGGGGCTTATGGAAACGAATATTGCTCCGGGGCTTCGATTTTCTATATTAGACAGAGAATTTAAGAAGAAACTGGAAGAACGCGCAAATCGGATGGGACTAACGGCTGTACAGTTGAGAGTACTGGGTGAATTAAGTCGCGCAGAGTCAATGGGAGCCTGTGAAATTAATCAGAAAGATTTGGAAAAAGCACTTGCTGTGACGCATCCGACAATGACTGAAATTATTAAAAGACTGGAAAAGAAAAAAGCTGTTATCTGCACGCAGAGTAAGGTTGATGCACGCTACAAAAAGATTAACTGCGCAGATGAGTATAAGAATATTCACATAGAACTTAAGAAAATGGACTGGGAGATTTTTAACAAAATCTGCGCAGGGATTCCGGAAGAAGATATACAAACATTTTTGAAAGCATCAGAAAAAATGCTTGAAAATATTGAAAAATAGTGTACTCACATGTGTGGGTACACTTTAAAAATAGATAAATAGGTAGTACACTACCTAAATGAGGATATGATGAACGAAAATAAAATGGAAACAATGCAGGTTAATAAACTGTTGATTACAATGGCGGCACCAATGGTTTTATCAATGCTGATAGGTGCTTTGTATAATGTGGTAGATAGTCTTTTTGTAAGCCACTATGGAGAGAATGCTCTATCAGCGGTATCTTTAGCTTTTCCGATACAGAATATTATTATTGCAACAGGAACCGGAATCGGTGTCGGAATTAATGCATTGCTATCCCGTTTTTTAGGCGAAAAGAAACAGAAGAAAGTAAATCAGACAGCTTTGCATGGCATTATTCTAGGCATTGGGTTTTATATACTGGTATTATTATTTGGCATTTTCTGTGTAAAAGGTTTCTATATGGTTCAAACCAATGATACTGAAATTATTTCCATGGGAGTAGATTATCTTACAGTTATCTGTGTTTTTGGATATTTTGGATTACCGGAAATGGGAACAAAAGGTGCACCAATAGCTACCGTAGTAGGACAGATTATAGCAATGTTATTAGGATTATATTTTAATCTGACAAAGAATACAGATGTACAGTTTAATTTCAAATCAATCGAATTAGAGAGCTATTATTTTAAGGGAATTTGTACTGTTGGAATTCCAACAATTATTATGCAGTCAATGTCCAGCATCATGTGTTTTGGAATCAATAAACTTCTTCTGAATTTTTCAACAACTTCAACAGCAGTATTTGGTGCATATTTCAAATTACAGACGTTTGTATATATGGCGACTTTTGGATTAAACAATGTCTTGATTCCAATTGTAGCATTTAATCTTGGAGCTAAACATGCAGACCGGATTAAGAAGGTTATCCGTCTTAGTGGGGCGTATTCAGCTTTGATTGGTCTGGTAGGGCTGATTATTATGGAAATGCTGCCAGTACAGTTAATATCAGCATTTGCACCATCAGAGGAAATGTTTTCACTTGGTGTGACGGCATTACGCATACTTGGGTTTAGTTTTGTCTTTGGAGGAGTATCTGTTATGACATGCTATGCATTACAGGGATTTTCGAGAGGAATATCCAGCTTGATAATTTCTGCATTAAGACAGGTTATTATTTTACTTCCTCTTGCATCAATTCTGGGTAAAGCGATTGGAATTAATGGAATATGGTGGAGCTTCCTAATCAGTGAAACAGTAACAGTAATTCGTAATGTCCGACACCGCTTCCAGTCATCCAATCCGCAAAAATAGAAAAAAGTGGAAAAAACTTCTTGCAATTTATTATCTTTACTGCTATACTCAGTTAAAACATAATATTCCTATATGACAAGTAGGAAATGAAAGGAGCGATACCGTGAAATTTAATACATCTTTGCTGCACGGTGCTTTTCGGGGTGAACCGCAGACAGGAGCAACATTAACACCAATTTACCAGTCGAGTGCATTTGAACAGGAATCGGCAGAACGTCTGGAAAAGATATTTCATAATCAGGCTCCGGGATTTTCCTATACGAGGATCAATAATCCGACGGTGGAAGCATTTGAGAAAAGGATGACCGTGTTAGAGGGCGGTAAATCGAGCGTTGCATGCGCATCCGGAATGGCAGCGATGTTTAATGCATTTGCAAACATCTTACAGGCGGGAGATGAGATCGTATCGAGTGCGAGCCTCTATGGTGGAAGCATTGATCTCTTCCGGGATCTTGAAGCATTTGGTATCACGACTCATTATGTCGAAAACAACGATCTCGATGCATTCTGCAAAGCGACCAACGCACACACAAGACTCTATTTTGCAGAGACACTTGGAAATCCGAGGCTGGATGTGACAGATATCAAAGCGCTGGCAAAGCTGGCACATGAGAATGGCGTACCGCTCATTATCGACAACACAGCAGCCACCGCATATCTGGTAAAACCGCTTTCACTGGGCGCAGACATTGTAGTCAATTCCACTTCGAAATACATCAATGGAAACAGCAACTCGATCAGCGGAGTTATCACAGACGGCGGAACATTTAAGTGGGATACCGAAAAATATCCGGGTATGCGTGATTTTGTAAAATTCGGACCGTTTGCCTACACTGCAAAATTGAGAAACGGACTGTTCCGCAACACCGGAGCCTGTCTCTCGCCGCAAAATGCATTTTTAAACAGCATTGGGCTTGAAACGTTAGGACTCCGCATGGAGTGTATCTGCGACAATGCAATGCAGCTTGCGGCTTATATTGAAGAAAACTATAAAGACATTACGGTAAATTATGCAGGGTTAGAGACGAGCAACTGGCATGAGATTGCAAAGAGCCAGTTTGACGGTCATTACGGCGGCATCTTTACCTTAAGGCTTGGCAGTAAGGAGCGGGCATTTGCATTTATCAATGCATTAAAATATCCGCTTAAGGTATCTAATATCGGCGATACCAAAACACTTGTCATCCATCCGGAATCGACCATCAGTGTACACAGCACGGAGGAAGAAAAGAAAGCGGGCGGTGTATTTGATGATCTGGTGCGCGTCAGCGTCGGAATCGAGGATATTGATGATCTGATCTGGGATTTTAAGCAGGCGATCGAGAGCCTTTCTTAAAAAACGAAAAAATATACCAAAGTGTTACAGTAATACTTTAAAACGGGCACTTTAAAGTGTTACAATAGAAAAGCACAGTAGAATACCAGGATATTGAAAAATCAGAAAAGATAAGGAGTGTAAAGATGGCGGGAGTTGATTATGCAGCATTAAAAAAAGGCGGATTCATGAGGCAGAAACAGAAAGGATTTTTCTCACTCAGAATCCAGGTGGTCGGAGGTAATCTGACTGCAGAAAATATTAAGACCGTGGCAGAGGTTGCGGAAAAGTACGGCAAAGGCTATGTACATATGACATCCAGACAGGGAATTGAGATACCGTTTGTCAATTTTGAGGATATCGAGGAAGTAAAAGCAGAGCTTGCAAAAGGCGGCGTGAAACCGGGTGTCTGCGGACCGAGAGTCCGTACCGTTACAGCTTGTCAGGGTTCGGAGATCTGTCCAAGCGGATGTATTGATACCTATTCACTGGCACAGGAGTTAGATGAACATTATTTTGGACGTGAACTTCCTCACAAGTTCAAGTTTGGTGTGACCGGATGCCAGAATAACTGCTTAAAGGCAGAGGAAAATGATATCGGAATCAAAGGCGGCATGGAAGTTTCCTGGGTTGAGGATAAATGTATCGGCTGCGGTGTCTGCGAAAAGGCGTGCCGTCAGGGTGCAATCAAATGTGAAGGAAACAAAGTGACGATCAACCGCGATCAGTGTAACTACTGCGGCCGCTGCGTGAAGTCCTGTCCGACGGATGCGTGGGAAGGAAACAGCGGATATCTGGTTTCCTTCGGTGGATTGTTCGGAAATCAGATCTACAAAGGGGAGCAGCTTCTCCCAATCGTACATGACAAAGAGACACTGTTCCGTGTCACCGATGCAGCGATCGCCTTTTTCAGAGATCATGCAAACCCGGGCGAGCGTTTCCGCCTGACGTTACAGCGCGTCGGCGAGGAAGAGTTCCGTAAGAAGATCAAAGAAGCCTACGAGGGAAAGTAAGGATTTCGGGCAGAAAAAACATGTATGCAGGAAAAAATTGTATATAAAAACAAATAGATATGTCACAAAAAAATATGCATGCAAGAACAAATAAGCATGTAAACAAATAGATGCAGCAAAAGCATGCATACAGAAAACAATCTGGAGCAATCAAAAATGCAGCATATATAATAAGAAGAAACAGGAGGGAAGAAATGGAAATCGCAGGAATTGCAATCGACGAAACAGTAGATATTACCGATAAAGTATGCCCGCTCACTTTCGTAAAAGCAAAGGTAGCGCTGGAGGAATTAGATGATGGCGAAGTCATTGCCATCCGCATGAACGATGGTGAGCCGGTACAGAACGTACCACGCAGTGTCAAGGAAGAGGGACATCAGATCTTAAAACTGGTGGACAATGAAGATGGAACTTATAACCTGATCGTCCGCAAGGTAGAGGGATAGGAGGAATCATGGCACAGCGAATCAATAAAGACAATTTTGAAGAAAAAGTCCTGAAAAGTCCGCTGCCGGTTCTGGTAGATTTTTATTCGGACAGTTGTATTCCGTGCAAGCAGTTATCACCGGTGCTTGGGGATATCGAGGACGAACGCGAAGACACACTTTCTGTATATAAAGTAAATGTCAACTATGACATGGAGCTTGCTGAAAAATATGACGTCATGGGTGTACCGGCACTGCGGTTGTTTGTACAGGGCGAGGTCAAAGCAGAGAGAGCCGGTGCAGCAGGAAAAGCTGATATTGAGGCGTGGATCGATGAAAATTTAAAATAGCGGGCAGACAAAAAAAGGTTCCGCGGAAAAGAGGAGAAACATGCAGATCACAGTAGCAGGAAACAAAAAAGAAGTAAAAGATGACTTAAAGTTAACAGAACTGTTCGAGTTAGAGCAGGTGGAAACCCCGGAGTATGTGACCGTTTCCATCAATGAGGAATTCGTTCCATCCGAGCAGGTGGAATCAACGGTATTAAAAGATGGCGACAACGTAGAATTTTTATATTTCATGGGAGGAGGCAGCTATGGCGTTAACAGATGAGCAGATTGAGCGTTATTCAAGACATATCATATTAAAAGAAGTCGGCGCAAAGGGACAGAAAAAACTTTTAAATGCAAAAGTGCTGATCATCGGAGCCGGCGGACTTGGCGCACCTGCAGCAATGTATCTTGGTGCAGCAGGCGTGGGAACCATCGGTATCGTAGATGCAGATGAGGTCGATCTTTCCAATTTACAGCGTCAGATCATCCATGGCACAGCCGATATCGGAAAAGCAAAAGTAAAATCCGCAAAAGAGACGATCAATGCAATGAACCCAGATGTAACGGTAAAAACTTACCGCCAGTTTGTGACAAGCGAAAACATCATGGATCTGATTGCAGATTATGACTTTATCATTGACGGAACGGACAATTTCCCGGCAAAGTTTTTAATCAATGATGCCTGTGTCATGGCAAAAAAACCATTTTCCCATGCAGGAATCATCCGTTTTAAGGGACAGCTTATGACCTATGTTCCGGGAGAAGGACCATGCTACCGCTGTGTATTCAAAAACCCGCCACCAAAGGATGCAGTGCCGACCTGTAAACAGGCAGGTGTCATCGGTGCCATGGGCGGTGTGATCGGAAGTTTACAGGCAATGGAAGCAATCAAGTACATTCTCGGTGTAGGAAAACTTTTAACCGGTTATCTTTTAACCTACGATGCAATCAATCAGGAGTTCCACAAAGTTAAACTGCCGTCTAATACTGATGGCTGCGCAGTATGTGGAAAACATCCGACAATCACAGAACTGATCGACTACGAGCAGGTTGTCTGCACAGACGGTATTTAACTTAGGAGGCGCATATGCTGATTTTAAAACAGGAAGATTACAATAAAATCGTGGATCATGCAAAAAAAGGACTCCCGAACGAGGCATGCGGACTGCTTGGCGGCTATGTGGAAGGTGACAAACGTGTGGTGACAGACGTGTATCTGCTTCGCAACGTAGACGAGAGCAGGGAACATTTTTCCATGGATCCGGCAGAGCAGCTTGCGGCGATCAAAGATATCCGCCAGAAAAAAGGCGTACTTCTCGGCAATTTTCACTCGCACCCGGAATCGCCGTCACGCCCTTCACAGGAAGATATCCGCTTAGCGTATGATCCGAAGATGAATTACCTGATCCTCTCCCTGATGAACCCGGAGGAGCTGGTGCTCAATTCCTTCCATATCGAAAAAGGAGAGGTCACAAAAGAAGAGCTTGTGATCGAAGCGTAAAACTTTAAAAATAAAATCATAGACGAAAAAAAGTGTAAAAGGAGAAAAAAATTCTTTTACACTTTTTTGATTTCTTTTAATGGAAATTCCAGTTCTTTAAACAATAAAATCTGTTGCAGCCGTTCTTTTCAGGTCATATCCGAAGACCCATTAAAATATAGGTATCTTCACGGATCGGAGTGAATTTGTTTTTTATCCAGAAAGAATAGCTCTGTGGGTTTCCCTTGTCAACGCCAAGTTGGATTTCTTGATATCCATATGATTTCAGACAAGAGATCATGTCACTGATGATTTGCGAACCAACCCCTCTGTTCTGATAGCGAGTGTCTGTCATAAATAATCCTATGAAGGCAATTTCTTTATTAGGATAATCAAGGATTAAATCCATGAGTCCAACCAGTGAATCATTTTCGAAAAAACCGATATAGAATTTATCATCATAGTCTTTTCACGGTGGTAAGGCTGCCATATCATCTAAGATACTTTCCCTTGTGACAAAGGGCAGATGATATTGATAAAAGATATCGTTTTTGCAGCTCATATCATAGATGATATCTACATCATTTTCGTCGAGTTTTCGTACAGAGTATTTTTGTGATAACGAATTTATATTTATATTCATGTTCATAGATCCTCCATTATAATATTGTGGTTCAATAGTTTTATACAATATGATGACTGTCAAAGTGTATCTGACATCATAAGATATTGAAACATCGCAGATTGGGCATATAGCAAAGAAATTGTAGCTGTATACCCACAAGAACCCCTGATTTTCCCGTGTTTTGGGTATATAATGAAAGAAACTGATCTGCTATGCCCAATATCAGTGAAAAATCACTCAAAATCCCCATATTTTTGGGTATAAACAGCAGATTTTTTCTGTATATACCCAATCGACAAAAATCCATGATCGATTTTTACTCAAACAATGACCGCTGGACATATTTTTCCGGAAAATGATGCAGATAAGCAAAACATTCATCCGGCGAACAAAGGATGCCAGCCTTTTGGCATTGTTCCACGATCATTGGAATGAGCATTTTTTCATTCGGGCTTGGCAGGTTGTAGGCATTACCGTAAGTGCGGATATATTTTTCCTTCATCCCCGAAAAATCTTTATCGAGGGCATGGTAGAAATACTCCCTGTCGCCATCCCGGAGGGTTACGCCAATGCCCCAGAATATAATCCCCTTTACGCCGGCGTCCACGCAGGCATCCAGCAGATTTTTTATGTTATCAGCAGTGTCATTGATAAACGGCAGGATCGGTGTAAGCCACACCACAGTGGGAATACCGGCTTCTTTACATTTCATCAGGACGTCGATGCGCTCTTTGGTGGTGGAAACATCTGGTTCTATCTTTTTACATAAATCTTCATCGTAAGTGGTGAGTGTGATCTGCACGATGGCTTTTGCCTTTTCATTGATGGACGTTAACAGGTCAAAATCTCTTAAAATCCGGGCTGACTTTGTCTGTACCGCAACACCAAATTCGTACCGGTCGATCAGCTCTAAACACCGCCTGGTCAGCAAAAGGCGCTCCTCCACATGAAGATAAGGATCGCACATGGCACCGGTTCCGATCATACATTTCTGACGTTTGGATCGCAAAGCCTTTTCTAACAATTCCGGGGCATTTTCCTTTACCTCAATATCTTCAAATGCATGTGTAAAACCATAGCACCTGCTCCGGCTGTCGCAGTAAATGCATCCATGGGAACATCCCCGGTAAATATTTATTCCGTTATCCTTCGATAAAAGCCCCTTCGCCTGAACAAAATGCATGAGAAATCTCCTGTAGTTAAAATTAAAAATCCGATTAATCCAATTAAAACATAAGTAAACAAAAATCACAATCGTGATCAGCGCCAGATAAAAAATAATGAGGAAACTGCCCATACATACCCCCCTAATACCTAAGTACCATTTTGCAAAACTTTACTAAATTAACTTGACAAATATTTCCAACAGTCATATACTTTGAAAAGCTAATTATTTGACTATCAAACTATTTGAAAGGCAAATGATTACATGAATCAGAAAATAAGAACATAAAATCAGCCCACAATAAAAATAAGGGCAGGGCGCTGGAAAAATGATAAGGCATGCGCAGAAAAGGAGAAAAAATATGTTAGAGAAAATGATCCCGATTATTGCAGAGCAGTTAAATGTGAATGAGTCTGAAATCAAGGCAGAGTCTAATTTCAAAGATGATTTAGGAGCAGATTCCTTAGATTTATTTGAACTTGTCATGGCTCTTGAGGAAGAGTTTGGCGTGGAGATCCCATCTGAGGATTTACCTTCTATCGTAACTGTCAATGATGTTGTCGAGTACTTAAAAGGAAAAGGTGTGGCTTAAGTATGGAGACAAGGGTAAGTAAACTGCTGGGAACGAAATATCCGGTCATTCAGGGTGGTATGGCATGGGTTGCGGAATATCATCTTGCAGCGGCAGTTTCAAATGCCGGAGGTTTAGGTATCATTGGAGCGGCAAGTGCACCGCCTGAGGTGGTCAGAGAGCAGATCAGGGAGGCAAAGAAGCTGACTGACAAACCGTTTGGCGTGAACGTCATGCTGTTAAATCCAAATGCAGCCGAGGTTGCACAGATCGTCATTGAAGAGGGCGTTAAGGTTGTGACCACAGGTGCCGGAAATCCCGGAAAATTCATGGATGCATGGAAACAGGCAGGCGTTGTTGTGATTCCGGTCGTTGCGAGTGTTGCAATGGCAAGAATGATGGAGCGTGGCGGAGCGGACGCAGTGATTGCAGAAGGAATGGAATCAGGTGGACATATCGGTGCGCAGACGACGATGACACTTGTTCCACAGGTGGCAGATGCGGTACAGATACCGGTTATTGCCGCAGGCGGAATTGCGGATGGCAGAGGTATGGCGGCGGCATTTATGCTCGGCGCCGAAGGAGTACAGATGGGAACCAGATTTGTGGTTGCAAAAGAATCCATCGTGCATCCGAACTATAAAGAGCGTGTCATCAAGGCAAAAGACATTGACTCGGAAGTGACAGGCATGAGCACCGGACATCCGATCCGGGTTCTTCGCAACCAGATGAGCCGCGAATATTTAAAAATGGAAAAAGAGGGCGCTTCATTTGAAGAGTTAGAGCACCTTACACTTGGGTCCCTGCGCAAGGCAGTCATTGACGGTGACGTGGTCAACGGAAGCCTGATGGCAGGACAGAGCGCCGGCATGGTAAAAAAAGAAGAAAGCTGTAAAGAGATCATCGAGGACGTTGTGACACAGGCGGAGTCACTGCTTGGAAGATAGTGCAAAAATAAGCGCAAAAAACGGAGGTTAGTGTGAAAAATAAGATTTTTCACACGCAAGATTTGTGCTTACGCACAAACTTGAGATGCGCAAAAGACAGCGCAAGAATGGAGATTAACATGGGAAAGACGGTTTTTATGTTTCCTGGACAGGGAGCACAGTACATAGGAATGGCAAAGGATTTTTACGATGCCATCCCGGAATGCAGAGAAGTATTTGAGGAGGCATCCGAGGCGTCAGGACTTGATATCGCTGCGTTATGCTTTGAGGAGAACGACAAGATCAATATCACGGAGTATACACAGATCTGTATGCTGACCGCCGAGGCTGCGATCCTGCGTGCATTGGAGGTAAAAGGCTATAAAGCAGATGTGACTGCAGGCTTAAGCCTGGGAGAATATGGAGCATTGATTGCCTGCGGAGCACTGAGCAGAAAAGATGCATTTGCACTGGTGCGCAAAAGAGGGATCTACATGCAGGAGGCAGTGCCGGAGGGCGGAGCCATGGCAGCAGTCCTGGCACTGGATACCGCGCAGATTGAGGAAGCCTGTAAAAAAACAGAGGGCATTGTATCGATCGCAAACTATAACTGCCCGGGACAGATCGTCATTACCGGAGAAGAAAAAGCCGTAGCGGCAGCCGGAGAGCTCTGCAAAGAAGCCGGAGCAAAACGTGTTGTTCCGTTAAAGGTCAGCGGACCGTTCCACTCAGCAATGTTAAAGGGTGCCGGAGAAAAACTTGGCGAGGAATTAAAACATGTAACAGTCCATACACCGGCAATCCCGTATGTCGCAAACGTGACAGCAGACTATGTGACAAAAGAAGAGGATATCAAACCATTACTGGAAAAACAGGTGTCCTCATCTGTCCGCTGGCAGCAGACGATCGAGCGTCTGATCGCAGACGGAGCAGACAAATTTGTAGAGATCGGACCGGGGAAAACGCTGACAGGATTCATGCGCAAGATCAACCGTGATGTAGCTGCAGTCAATATTGATAAATATGAAGACTTTGAGAAATTTGTTGCTGAGAGCAAAAATAAATAAGATATGCCACATATTTGGATGTGAAAAAAGTTTGGCAGCTATCAGAAAAAAGGAGAAGTTATGTTAACTAATAAAACGGCACTGGTTACCGGTGCAAGCCGCGGCATCGGAGCTGCGATCGCAAAAAGTCTTGCAAAAGAAGGTGCATTTGTCATCATCAATTACAACGGTTCTAAAGAGCGTGCCGATGCTGTTGCGGCAAAAATCACAGCGGATGGCGGCAAAGCGGCAGTTTACGGCTGCAATGTATCTGATTATGGTGCCTGTGAAAAAATGGCAAAAGACATCATGGAGACATACGGTCATCTGGATATTCTGGTCAATAATGCCGGTATCACGCGGGATGATCTTTTGATGAAAATGAGCGAGGAAGCATTTGACGCGGTCATTGCGACAAACCTCAAGGGAACTTTTAACACGATCCGTCATTTTTCACGCTATCTGTTAAAGCAGCGTTCCGGAACGATCATCAATCTATCATCCGTATCCGGTATTCTTGGAAATGCAGGACAGGCAAATTACAGTGCGAGCAAGGCGGGCGTGATCGGACTGACCAAAAGTGTGGCGAGAGAACTTTCTTCCCGTGGGATTACCTGCAATGCGGTTGCGCCGGGATTCATTGATACGGAAATGACAGCGCAGATGACAGACAAGGCAAAGGAAGCAGTGAAAACGCAGATCCCGCTCGGCAGAGTCGGAAAAGTGGATGATATTGCGGAGGTAGTGACATTTTTAGCCTCGGAGAAAGCATCCTACATCACAGGACAGGTAATTTCCGTGGACGGCGGTATGAGCATATAAGCAGTAAAAACATTTTGACCGCATGGTATTGTGTCGGATCAAAAAGGAAAAGCCTGAATTTGGGGCTTGAAAATGGAAAGGAAAAGTTATGAGCAGACGAGTAGTGGTAACAGGAATGGGCGCGATCACTCCGATCGGACTTAGTGTAGAGGAGTTCTGGCAGTCCGTAAAAGAAGGAAAAATCGGTTTCGGGGAGATCACAAAATTTGATACGGAAGGATACAAATGCCATCTTGCAGCGGAAGTCAAAGATTTCGATGCAAAACAGTATATGGATGCGAAAGCGGCAAGACGTATGGAATTATTCTGCCAGTATGCAGTGGCAGCGGCAAAAGAGGCAATCACGGATGCAGCGCTTGACATGGAAAAAGAAGATCCTTACCGTGTCGGTGTATCTGTCGGAAACGGAATCGGAAGTCTTGGGGGAATTGAGCGTGAGCATAAAAGACTGTTGGAAAAAGGACCGTCCAAAGTAAATCCGCTGTTCGTACCGCTTGTCATTTCCAATATGGCAGCCGGAAATGTCTCGATCGCATTCGGTTTAAAAGGAAAGAGCATCAACGTGGTAACGGCATGCGCAACCGGAACAAACAGTATCGGTGAGGCATTCCGCAGCATCCAGTACGGAGAGGCAGATGTGATGGTTGCCGGTGGAACGGAAGGTGCGATCTGCCCGCTTGGAATCGCCGGATTCACTTCACTGACGGCACTTTCCTCCGAGAGTGACCCGACAAAATGTTCCATTCCATTTGATAAAAACCGCAGCGGTTTTGTGATGGGAGAAGGTGCAGCGATCGTTGTGTTAGAGGAATTAGAGCATGCAAAAGCGCGTGGGGCAAAAATTTATGCGGAGGTAGCCGGATACGGAACTTCATCTGATGCATATCACATTACCTCCCCTGCTGAGGATGGTGCCGGTGCAGCCCGCGCCATGACGAATGCGGTGGAAGATGCAGGCATCCGTCCGGAAGAAATCACCTACATCAATGCACATGGAACATCCACGCATCACAACGACCTGTTTGAGACGCGTGCGATCAAACTCGCTTTTGGCAATCACGCATATGATATGAAAGTCAATTCCACAAAATCTATGGTTGGACATCTGCTCGGTGCTGCCGGTGCCATTGAATTTGTAACCTGTGTCAAAGAAATTCAGGACAGTTTTGTACATGCGACCGTTGGTTACACGACACCGGATGAAGAACTGGATCTTGATTACTGTAAAGAGGCGGTACAGATGGATGTGCCGTATGCACTGAGCAACTCACTTGGTTTCGGCGGACACAATGCAAGTATCCTGCTGAAAAAATACAGTGAATAATTGGGAGGAAATGCCTCTGCTCACCAGTGGGCAAATTTTATTTTGGAAAACAGGGAGGCAATTATGTCCGTTTTAACAACGAAACAGATCATGGAGATCATTCCGCATCGTCAGCCGTTTTTGCTGATCGACACGGTGGAAGAATTAGAATCCGGCATGCGTGCCGTTGCAAAAAAATGTGTCAGCTACAATGAGCCATTCTTTGGCGGACATTTTCCAAATGAGCCGGTCATGTCGGGCGTACTGATCATTGAAGCACTGGCACAGACCGGAGCGGTTGCAATTCTCTCGGTGGAAGAAAACCGCGGAAAAACTGCATATTTTGCGGGAATTAATTCTGCAAAATTCAAACGGAAAGTAGTGCCGGGAGATGTGTTGATATTGGAAACAGAGATCATAAAGCAAAAAGGCCCGATCGGTGTCGGCCGTGCCACAGCGAAGGTGGGGGATGACATTGCATGTATCGCGGAGCTGACATTTGCGATCAGTTGAAGTTAAGAGAGTCTGGAACAGCGCAGGTTTGATAAATAACTGTAAACAGGCAAAAAGGGGAAAGTATGGCAGCATTTTTTTTGAAGAAGAAAAAAGAAGTAACAGAGACGGTAGAAGAACCACAGAAAACGGTAGAGGCAGCAAAAAAAGAGGCAGAGACAGTTAATACAGAGCCGCCGGCAACGATCGTCTGTCCGGCTTGTGGCAGAGAGATCAATAAGAAAACCGCGGAAAAAAATAAATATGTCTGTTATGAGTGCGGCAATTATTTCCGCGTCCGTACCAAAAACAGGATCCGCATGGTTGCGGATAAGGATACCTTTGAGCCGTGGTTTGAAGAATTGGAGTCAAAAAATCCGCTTGATTTTCCTGGATATCCGGAGAAGATCAAAGCCGCACAGGAAAAGACAGGACTGCATGAGGCAGTCACAGTCGGAAAATGCAGGATCTATGGACTTGAGACGGTGATCGGCGTGTGTGATGCCCGGTTTATGATGAGCAGTATGGGGCATGTTGTGGGAGAAAAAATCGCACTTGCGGTAGAGCGTGCGACAGAACTTTCTCTTCCGGTTATTTTATTCTGTTGTTCCGGTGGTGCAAGAATGCAGGAGGGAATCGTTTCCCTGATGCAGATGGCAAAGACAGCAGCTGCTTTAAAGAAACATTCCGAGGCAGGACTTTTATATGTGCCGGTGTTAACCGATCCTACGACCGGAGGTGTGACGGCAAGTTTTGCAATGTTAGGAGATATTATCCTTGCAGAGCCGGGGGCACTGATCGGATTTGCAGGGCCGCGTGTCATCGAGCAGACGATCGGAGAGAAACTGCCGGAGGGATTCCAGAGGGCACAGTTCCAGTTAGAGCATGGTTTTGTGGATGCGATCGTGGAGCGTAAAGATTTAAAAATGACACTTTACCGCATCTTAAAAATGCATCAGAAAACAGAAGGATATGCAAACTTTGATCCATTGCGCAGTGATGACTGTTACGAGCCGACAGAGGTCATGAAAGAGCGCGCCACAAAGGCACAGCCTCTTTCCGCATGGGAAAAAGTGCGTGCGGCAAGACGTGCAGACCGGCTTGCATCGGTGGATTATATCGACAATATTTTTGACGACTTCATGGAATTTCACGGAGACAGACAGTTCGCAGATGACCCGGCAATCGTGGGCGGTGTTGCCTACCTTGACGGCCAGCCGGTCACTGTGATCGGTATTCATAAAGGAAAAGATTTAAAAGACTGCATGCGTCACAATTACGGAATGCCGTCACCGGAAGGTTACAGAAAAGCACTGCGTCTGATGAAACAGGCAGAAAAATTCAACCGTCCGATCATCACATTTGTGAACACATCCGGTGCATTCTGCGGAAAAGAAGCGGAAGAACGCGGACAGGGTGAAGCAATCGCAAGAAATCTCTATGAGATGTCAGCCATCAAAGTTCCGATCCTCTGTCTGATGATCGGAGAAGGCGGAAGCGGCGGTGCGCTTGCACTGTCGGTCGGCAATGAAGTCTGGATGCTTGAAAATGCAACGTATTCGGTACTTTCGCCGGAAGGATTTGCATCGATCCTCTGGAAAGATGGAAAACGTGCAAAAGAAGCCAGCGAGGTCATGAAGATCACGGCGCATGATCTGTATGCGTTAAATATTGTGGAGCAGGTAATCCCGGAGTATGGCACGGCAGACGAAAAAGCATGTGAGTCAATCTCAAGATATATGAAAGGCCATATGAAAGAATTTTTAGAGCGTCAGAATGGCAAGACAGGAGAGCAGCTTGCCGAGGAGCGCTATGCGAGATTCCGTGCGTTCTGATAAAAAGGTTACTGGATTATTTTACAGAGGGCAGATGGAAATAAAATAAACTCTGGAATGAGGAAAAAGTATGAAAATCAAAATCAAGGGAACCGGAAGTGCGGTTCCAAAACTTCGGGTGACAAACGATGATTTAAGTAAACTGATGGACACCTCTGACGAGTGGATCAGAAGCCGTACCGGAATCGGTGCAAGACATCTTGCGGTGGAGGAGACGACGACAGGGCTTGCTGTCGCAGCAGCAAAGGAAGCGTTAAAAGATGCGGAAATGACTGCGGAAGAACTTGATCTTATCATTGCAGCAACGGTTACGGCGGATAAGTTTCTGCCGAACTTATCCTGTGAAGTGCAGAGTGCGCTTGGAGCAAAAAATGCAGTTGCATTTGATTTAAACGCTGCCTGCTCCGGATTTTTGTTTGCGTTAAATACGGTTCAGATGTATCTGGAAAATGGTGTATACAAAAAGGCACTGGTCATTGGAGCGGAAACTCTTTCAAAGATCATGGACTGGAATGACAGAAGCACCTGTGTATTGTTTGGGGACGGTGCAGGGGCGGCGGTCGTTGAGGTGGATTCCGAAACAAATTGTAAAGCAAAGCAGCCGGGTGCAGCAAACAAAAGCGGCATTCTAAGCATGGTACAGGGTTCCGACGGTGCGCGGGGGGAAGTCCTCCGCTGTGATAACCGTCCGGTCAATAATCCGTTTGCGGTCAACGATACGAAACTTTCCTATGTGTCGATGAATGGTCAGGAAGTATATAAATTTGCAGTCAAAACGGTGCCAAAGGTGATAGAAGAGGCAGTGAAAAAAGCGGGACTTGAAGTGGAGGATATTGATCTGTTCGTACTTCATCAGGCAAATCTGCGCATTATTGAGTCTGTTGCAAAAAGACTGCATCAGCCGATGGAAAAGTTTCCTACCAATCTGGAAGAGTGCGGTAATATTTCCGCGGCGAGTGTGCCGATTTTGCTTGATAATATCAATAAACATGGTATGATATGTGAAGGTAAAAAAATAGTTTTGGCAGGATTTGGAGCCGGGCTGACATGGGGCGCGACGGTTTTGGTATGGTAAAGGCAGCAGCAAACAGACTGGCTGCAGTTTACATATATGTGAAAGGCAATCTGTACTGCCATGAATAGGAGTATATTTGAATGACGGCAGATGAAACATTAAATGAATTATTGGTAAAATTGTTTAAAGACATTATGGAGATCGAGGGGAAATCGCTGCTCACGGATGAATTTAAGGATCTTACCTATAATGATTTTCATGTAATAGAAGCGATTGGAATGTCAGAGCCAAAGAGCATGAGCACGGTGGCAAAGCTGATGAACGTTACGACCGGAACGCTGACAAAGGCGATGGACGGTCTGACCGATAAGGGATATGTTGTCAGGGAGCGCAGCAAGCAGGATAAGCGTGTTGTCTGGGTATGCCTGACCGAAAAAGGAAAGGCAGCTTATCTGCATCATGAAGAGTTTCATCACCGTATGATCGACCACATTAAGGAAGAACTTAACGCACAGGAGACAACGGTACTGATCTATTCACTGGCAAAACTGGTGGATTTTTTCCAGCAGGTATACGGGGAGAATGAAGAATCGTAGAGGGTTTGGACAAAGTTATGGATATTATATAGATATTTATGGATGTTTTTCGGAAACGGGAGGCATCCTTTTTCTTTATAGAAGAATGCCAGGGCAGATAGTGCTTTTCAATTTTCTGATAACACAGTCATGATATATTTTCTCAAATAAATGTTGTAATTACAACATACAATCTGACCGAAATAAATTAATATGATACCAGAGACAAGGACATCAGTGTGAAAAATAAGATTTTTCACACGCAGGATTTGTGCTTGCGCACAAACTTAAGATGCGCAAAAGCAGCGCAAGAATGGAGGTTTTCATGAAACAGTTAGAATTAAACAACAGAAAAGTGGCAGTGATCGGATGCGGATTTGTAGGAGCGACATCAGCGTTTGGACTGATGCAGAGCGGATTGTTTTCCGAGATGGTTTTGATTGATGCAAATACAGAGAAAGCGGAAGGGGAGGCAATGGATATTTCCCACGGAATCCCGTTTGCAAGACCGATGAAGATATATGCGGGTGGTTATGATGATATTATGGATGCAGCAATCATCGTTGTGACAGCCGGTGCAAACCAGAAACCGGGAGAGACGAGGCTGGATCTGGTTCAGAAAAACGTCGGCATTTTTAAGAGCATCATCCCGGAGATCGCAAAGAGAGATTATCAGGGAATCCTGCTTATCGTATCAAACCCGGTCGACATTCTTACATACACCGCACACAAGCTGAGCGGAATGCCGGAAAACCGCGTGATCGGTTCAGGTACGGTGCTTGACACGGCACGCTTAAAATATGAGCTGGGAGAGCATCTTGGTGTGGACAGCCGGAGCGTGCATGCATTTATCATCGGGGAGCATGGTGACAGTGAGATCGCTGCATGGAGCAGTGCAAATGTATCCGGAATCCCGCTAAATACATTCTGCGAGATGCGAGGACATTTCAATCATGATGACTCAATGGAACGCATTGCTGCAAATGTGCGCAACAGTGCCTATGAGATCATTGCAAAGAAAAATGCAACTTATTATGGAATTGCGATGTCTGTAAAGAGGATCTGCGAGGCAATCGTGCGCGATGAAAAATCGATCCTTCCGGTTTCCGGTATGATCCATGGAATGTATGGTGTGGAGGATGTTGTCTTAAGTATGCCGGCGATCGTTGGAAAAAACGGAATTGAGAGACAGGTTCCGATTTCTTTAGATGAGGATGAGCAGAAACAGCTCCGGAAATCAGCGCAGATCTTAAAAGAGATGGCAGAGCAGGTTTTGTAATTTTTGAACTCCCTTTTTACAAAAGTGTGTCTGATGCATATTAACTCATAATTATACGAAACACCACACTTTTATTCATTTTCTATTCATTTCTTACTAATGGGTATTCATTTTTACTCTAGGTTGTCGTGCAATTTATTAGAATGGAATTTTTGAAAGAGCCAGCACCTTGAATGGGCTGACTCTTTCAATGTCACCTGTAATTAACAAACTGGAATTTCTCACTTCTTCATTTTAGGTGCAATAAGCAACACTACTGTCACAAGAAAATATACACCATACATCAACCATGTAATAGTATTGTTCCATGGAAAACTCATTTCTGGATGATTCAATGCAAACATTATAAATACAATGGCTATAATCAGCATGATCAAACCGATAATCCTTGATATACTCTTTTTCATGTAAATCACCTTCTCGTCAAATTATAGTTATCTACGTATTCCATCATCATTAAAATGTTTTTTTAAAGCTTTCTCTGTCGGATAAATTGATACAATCATAATAAAGCATTGAATTGTCACAAGAATCAACCCTGCAAATCCAATCGTATTCTTATCACTATGATATAACGGAATATGTATCAAAGCAGATGGTATAATCATTATCCATCCAATTTTCCACCAAAGTCTTCCGCAGTAGTCATTCGCAAATTTCCATGTATCCATATTTTTCATTGAGCGAGTTGTTCTGTAGCCTGACATACTATTCATATGTTTTGGACAATGTTTCCACATCATTCTTCCACAAATGACCATAGCAATAGGAATTATCAGATCACATATTAACATAAACCACCAAAACCACATAAACCGCACCTCTCTTCACGCATCAATTTGTATAACAGTAGTCTAACACATGTTGATAAAAAGTACTATATACAAACTAATGTCCGTGATTTGCTTTCCATAAAAAGTTCCTTTCAAAAATAAATTATATTTTCTAGAGAGATGAGCAAAACGAATTGATTTAAAAGTTGGATTTGGCAGTTAGCTTTTGTAAAACCGAAAGAATGGGAATTTTTGCATGGATCGTGTTTGGCGTTTTTATTATGCTGTATCGGTTAAATCTGAAAGATGTATGTTCCATGCAAAAACGTATGGAACAGGGGAAACACCGGTTGACTTTCCGGGAGGAAATCGGACAGCTCCTTGATAAGAAATTTTACATACTTGTGCTGGCACTGCCGGTACTGGGGGTATGTGTATTTAACATTTTACCGATTGTATTTATGATCCTGATCGCATTTACAAATTATGGCGGGGATATTGTACCACCTCAACAGCATTGAATTATTTTGCCGGACTTGGTCTGGCATTATTACTGGATAAAGACTGTGTAAAAGGAAAAGCATTCTGGAGGGCCGGTTAATCCAGCTTATTGCAGCCTGTGGGAAAAGTGCCATTGGATTTCTGGATTTGGATGCGAAATGGAGTGCAAGGCTGATCGGACTTTTTGTGAATTGCTGGATCAGCGTTCCATCCATCATGTTACTTGCAACTGGAAATCTTTCTAACAGGGATGTTTCTTTATATGAAGCTGCAAAGATCGACGGGGCAGGCAGATGGAAACAGTTCGAAAAACTGACAATGCCTTTTATGCTGTTTTCCACGATGCCGGTTTTACTTGGACAGTTTATCGGAAATTTCAATAACTTTGGTATTTTTTATTTCCTGAGAGGAGGACACATTTCAATGAGTAAAAAGTGGAAATTCGGCAGAATGATGGATACAGGCATAACATATCTGATTCTCACCGCCGTAGCATTTGTGTTTTTTTCCCGTGTCTCTGGCTGATCCTGGCATCGTTTTCAAAATCGGGAACCATTTATTCATTTAACGGTTTTTTCCCAAAAGAATATAGTTTTGCAAGTTTTCAGAAGCTTTTTACTGATACGACACTTTATAACTATCCGAGATGGTTTTTTAATACACTTTTTGTGGCAGCGGGAAGCTGTATATTAGGGACATTTCTTGTGATTTTAACTGCATATACAATGTCAAGATTTACATTTGCAGCCAGAAAACCAATGATGAAAATCACGATGGTACTTGGAATGTTTCCATCTTTTATGGGAATGATCGCAGTTTATCTTCTGATGACGCAGTTTAACCTGATCAATCATTTGTGGGGCTTAATCTTGATTTATGCTGCAGGTGCACCGATGGGGTATCTGACACAGAAGGGTTTTTTTGATACGATCCCAAAAGCAATTGATGAGGCGGCAAGGATCGACGGTGCAACAAATTTTCAGGTGTTTACAAGGATTAATCTGCCATTATCAAAACCGATCATTGTATATACGGCGTTGCCATCTTTTACATGGCCGTGGAGCGATTTTATTTTACCGAAACTTCTGCTGAAAGAAAAGGATCTTTACACCGTTGCAGTTGGACTGATGAGCTTAGATGAAACGGAGTTTGCAAGATTCGCAGCCGGAAGTGTTTTTATTGCAGTTCCAATCGTTATCCTATATTTCTTTCTTGTAAAAAATATGGTGAACGGCATGGCGCAGGGAGCGGTAAAAGGTTAGATACGGTTTACAATCAGTTATTGTTGAATCCGTTTTTTCATGTTAAAATGGGCGCAGGCATTGCAATGACATTTCCTTAGCAGTTTAAGGGATGACAAGACTTTTCGGAAGAAAGTGCCTGTGACAGGATGTTTACGAAAGAAGACGGAGGAACGGTATGAGTAAGGGAATCGCGGGAAAAAATAACTGGGCATTGTTTTTACTATTGCTGGCAGGGATCGTACTTGGAGGTTTTATCGGAAGCCTTGCAGCGGGAGTGCCATTTTTAAGCTGGCTGAATTATGGGCAGACATTTGGATTTGCAAATCCAATCGTGCTGGATCTTGGAATCCTGGTCATTACATTCGGACTCAGTATCAAGATTACGATCGCAAGCATTATTGGTGTATTAATCGCAATTATTATTTATCGGTTTTTATAAAAAATAAAAGTTTAAAATGCAGGTGCAGATGGGGCGCCTGCATTTTTTAATGCCAGATGATTGTTCATCAAAACGGACTGTGTTATAGTAATAAAAAATATCACAAGGGGGGAATTCGGGTGAAAAAATTATTATTAAAGAATGCAGTGATGCTGGCAGTCGTTATATTCTGCATTGGTTCCGTCAACTGTTATGCAGCCACCAGTACGGGGATCAATGTCAATTATCACAGCCAGAAGGAAATTAAGGATTACCTGAAAAGTAAAAAGGTAAATATTGACGCAGAGACGACCTACAGTAAGAAGGCATCGGATGTAAAGCCGTATCAGGCGGGTACGATCAGTGAGAGCAGTCAGAAATCAGCATTAAATACCATGAATGCGATCCGTTATATTGCAGGAATTGACGCAGTGGGGCTTGATTCTTCTTATACCAAAATGGAACAGGCGGCAGCTTTGGTTAACTCAGCAAATGGAACCTTATCACATTTTCCATCAAAACCGGCAGGAATGGACGACCGCCTTTATCAACTGGGGGCGTCCGGTGCATCCAGTGGCAATCTTTCTTATGCAAGCTGGAAATGCGGACTCGGGTATCATCTGGTAAAAGCATGGATGAATGATGGTGATGATTACAATATAGACCGCGTCGGACACAGAAGATGGATTTTAAATCCGCCGATGGAAAAAACAGGATTTGGCTGGGTATATGGATCACATGGAACTTATGCGGCGATGTATGCATTTGACAACTGGTATGAACCGACGGATTATTATGGTGTGGCATGGCCGGCCCAGAATATGCCGGTAGAGTTTTTTGGCAGCAGTTATCCATGGAGCATCAGCATGGGGAAAGATGTGGACAAATCTGCTGTAAAAGTGACTCTCATAAGGCAGTCGGATCAGAAAAAATGGGCTTTTTCAGAAAAGAAAGCCGATGGCTATTTTAACGTGGAAAACAGTAATTATGGACAGAAAGGATGCATTATTTTCCGTCCGGAAAATCTGAGTTATCAGCCGGGAGATACATTTGAAGTAAAAATTACAGGACTTGACCAGAAAGTATCTTATACAGTGAAATTCTTTTCTGTAAACAGTTCAGCGGAGTCAGATGAAAAGCAGAAAGAATCGAAGATCACGGCGAAAAACATCACAAAAACCTTCAGCACCACAACATTTTCCATCAATGCGAAAACGAATGGAAAAGGGAAGATGACGTATAAGGTTGCGGACGAAAAAATCGCCGCTGTAAGTAAAAAAGGTGTAGTTACACTTAAAAATTACGGAGAGACAAAAATTAAGATCCGTGTAGCTGCAAGTGGTAATTATAAGGCGGCTGAAAAGACGATCACGTTGACGGTAAAGCCGGTAAAAGCAAAAACGGGTTCGCTGAAATCGACTGCAAAGGGCAGTTTTGCGTTAAAGTGGAAACAGGATAAGAAGGCGACCGGCTATATCATACAATATTCTACCGATAAACGTTTTGAGAAGAATGTGAAAAGCACAACAGTTTCAAGTAACAGGACGACATCGAAGAAGATTGGAAAGCTGAAAGCCGGTAAAAAATATTATGTCAGAATCTGTTCCTATAAAAAATCCTGTGGAAAGAATATAAAAGGCGCTTACAGTGACGTAAAAACCGTAATAACAAAAAAATAGACAAGAAAACGATACTTAGATGATATAAAATTTTTTGTGGAAAATGAATAATTGAACCTGAAATCCTGCAAAAAATGGCTTGTTACACTGTGAAACTTTAATAATTTAGTGAAATAAAGAAAAAAATATTGCACATGGATTCATTTTATAATAAAATAAGTGTGTCAAAACGAAACCAGCGGGAGAACCGTTAGGAGCATGCAGTGTAAAGCACATTGTATGGAGTATATACTAAATTAAGTAAGGAGAGATTGTAAAATGGGATACGTTGATGAAGTACTCGAAGTAGTAAAGAAAAAAAATGCAGATCAGCCTGAATTTTTACAGGCAGTAACAGAGGTTCTTGATTCCTTAAGACCTGTTATTGATGCAAATGAAGAGTTATACAGAAAGAATGCAATCTTAGAGAGAATTACAGAGCCGGATCGTCAGATCATGTTCCGCGTTCCATGGGTAGACGACAATGGACAGGTACAGGTAAACAGAGGATTCCGTGTACAGTTTAACAATGCGATCGGACCGTACAAGGGCGGCTTAAGACTTCATCCGTCTGTAAACCTTGGTATCATCAAATTCTTAGGATTTGAGCAGATTTTCAAAAACTCACTTACGACACTTCCAATCGGTGGTGGTAAAGGTGGTTCTGATTTCGATCCTAAGGGCAAATCAGACAGAGAGATCATGGCATTCTGCCAGAGCTTTATGACAGAGCTGTCAAAATACATCGGAGCAGATGTTGACGTACCTGCCGGAGATATCGGAACAGGTGCAAGAGAGATCGGTTTCATGTTCGGTCAGTATAAGAGAATCCGTGGTTCCTTCGAGGGAGTTCTTACAGGAAAAGGACTTACTTATGGTGGATCTCTTGCCCGTACACAGGCTACCGGATATGGTCTGTTATACCTGACAAACGCATTATGGAAAGATCACGGCATGAGTCTTGAAGGCAAGACAGCCGCAGTTTCCGGATCTGGTAACGTAGCTATCTACGCAATCGAGAAAGCACAGCAGTTAGGCGTTAAAGTTGTAACATGTTCTGATTCTACAGGCTGGATCTATGATCCGGAAGGAATCGATGTTGCATTATTAAAAGAAGTAAAAGAAGTAAAACGTGCACGTCTGACAGAGTACGCAGCTGCAAAATCATCTGCAGAGTATCATGCAAAACAGAATGGTGAGCACGGTGTATGGCAGTACAAAGTAGATTTAGCTCTTCCATGTGCTACACAGAACGAGTTAGACCTTGAGGATGCTAAGATGTTAGTTGCAAACGGTGTTACTTCCGTAACAGAGGGTGCTAACATGCCTACAACACTGGAAGCTACCAAATACTTGCAGGAGAACGGTGTATTATTCGTAGGTGGTAAAGCTGCCAATGCCGGTGGTGTTGCTACATCTGCACTTGAGATGAGCCAGAACTCCGAGAGACTTTCCTGGACATTCGAAGAAGTTGATGGAAAACTCAAAGGAATCATGGAGACGATCTATGCTAACATTTCTGACGCTGCAAAGAGATACAATGCAACTGTTGGTGGACAGACTGACTATGTTGCCGGTGCAAATATTGCCGGATTTGAGAAGGTTGTAGATGCAATGTTAGCTCAGGGTGTATGCTAATCGAGAATTTCTAAGATAATATAAGATATTGAGAAGTCCTGGAAATGTTGAATTTCTGGGGCTTTTCTTTATGTACTGAAATGACAAAAGAATTGTCAGAATATTCATAAATAGAAGATAATTTACGTTGTTTTGAGGTCGTTATATACACGTGATACACAAGTGATATACAGGTGGTATACACTCGTTTTTACTGATTTTGAATGCTTTTGGAAGCATTTCATCCTTTGCTTTTCAAGATGATTTAGGCTGAACATAAGTGTGACGTTAAATAAAAGAAATATCATAAGTGTATCCAGCAATCAGTCTTGATTTATTGTTTTATATCTTGTTCACTTCTGTAAGAAGTTCTTCTAAAGTCTTATGGGTGTACGTTCCCTTGCAGTAATTATTGCGGCTGTATGTTGGGGACTTCCTGTATTGATAAGGATGTTTTTCGGGGGAATCATTTGGCTTATAGTAGATTCTATGCCGATTTTTCTTGTCATGACGGGAATTGTAAATGACATATATGAGATATGGTATATTGTACTGGGAATAAATATTTGTTTTGCCATAGGGTGTTTGGTAAAAGGATTGGTATCTTATAAGACAAAACAATTTGCATAAAAATAATTGGCTTGTACAGGATGTGAAATGGGGTGATCATTTGGGAAGATTTTAATTCTATCATTTGAGGATGGAGAAGAGCATATTTTCAATCGTCTTTTGTCATATGCTAATGAAGAAATAGAAGTTCTGAAACATGATGACTTCTGTAAAGAAAAACTTCATTTTGAAGGACTTTGTATTGACAAGTTTAAGCGGATTGTGGTTCGTGACGGAAATGAGATTGAACTTACATATACAGAATTTGAAATTTTATTGTTGTTGGCTCAAAATGCTGGAATAGTATTCAGCAAAGAGCAGATATATAATAGCGTTTGGAAAGAGCCATATTTCGGTGATTACAACATTGTTATGAGCCATATTCGCAATATACGGGAAAAGATAGAGGATAATCCAAGCAAGCCAATCTACATACAGACGGTTTGGGGTGTTGGATATAAATTAAATGAAAAGCTAAAATGTGCAGGTATAGCAGAGAGTTTGTAATATCTGTTTTTAGTAGTGTTGCTAATGTGGAATGCATTGATAAGAATAGAACTTTATGCGGATTTTAAATCTCCATTACGTAAAAAAGTTCACTTTACGGTCATTTTACGGATAAGGGTATAATATTAAAATAGAAAGCTGTAAAATTCCACGTTGAATTTTACAGCTTTCTTGCGTATAATATATATGTAAATGAAGAAGCTATATCAAGGAAAGGAAGTTGATTTTGTGCCGAATATATTACCTGTATCAGATTTAAGAAATTATAATGAAGTGTTGAAAAATTGTCAGGTTGGAGAACCCGTGTTTTTGACGAAAAATGGCAGAGGCAAGTTTGTGGTTATGGATATTGAGGACTATGAGCGTGAAAAGGCGGAGAAAAAGCTGTTGATGAAGCTACAGGAAGCAGAAGAAGCCGTTAAGGATGAAAGTGCCTGGATGAGTTTGGATGAACTGAAGAAATCTGTCGGGGTATAGCCTATGATGAAATTGCGGATTAACCCTATTGTGGCAGAGGACTTGAAGAACATTAAAGAGTATATTGAGGAAGACAATGAAGAAATGGCAGTAAAGACCATTCAGGAGATATATGCTCGAATTGAGAATATACAGCAATTTCCGTATATGAGAGCTGATCTTGCTAAGAGGGTCAGCTTCCGGACGGATTATAAATATGTGATTTGCGGGAATTATGTTGTGCTGGATAAGATTGGAAAAGAGTATGTGGGGGTTTACCGGGTTGTGAATCGGTATCAGGATATTACGAAGATATTTTAGATAAGAGTTAAAATGATAAAGGGAACAGCTTATGCAAGTTACGTATATAGGGTTAAGTGAATATTTTCAAAGATGTATTCCGAAAGCAAAAAGAAAAGGATATTTCTTGATTATATCCTTAATTGCAAGGTATTCTGATGCACAAGATCTTTATGAAAAATTAGAAAAAGATTGGGCATCGTTGAATGATTTAACAGGTGATAAGATTTTATTCGTATTTTCAACACCTAAAGCTAGAAAAAGAGCATCTTTTTTTCATATACCAGGGAAAGAACCCTATGAAGGAGTAATGTGTCCATTTATCGAGTTGTTGAATGGAAGGGGTGTAGAGGATAATAACGGTTCATTTGAATTTCAATATGGTGGCTATAATAAAATTGATTGGAAACAAAGACATTCACAGACAATTACAGAATTTGCTATGAATTATAATATATTGGAGAAAGAAATTCCGTGTTTGTTTTTGTATGACTTAATTGGAAATAGATATAAGGTAATACCTGTAGGACAAAGTACGGATATTTATGTGATGATAAAGGCTATGGTTGAGGAGATAGCGGAATATAGAAAAAAGTGTGTAAATATTGAAGGGCAATTAGAAAAGTATAGAAAAATTGAGGAATATTATTGTTTATATGAGAAGCTGGAAAACGAGGCAGAGAAGGAAAATTCAAAACAATGTGTAGCTATTCGAAAGGTACTTCGGGAGGTGCAATCGTATAAGGAAGTTAAAGATGACATTTTCGACTCTAGAATAAAAAAGGATTTGAAGAGGATTGGACAATGGAAAAGACAATATTTTAGTTCCTTTGAAAAGGATGATGCTAATAAAAAGCATTATCTGGAGTTGAAAAAGAAAGAACAGAACATTGAAAATGAATTTAATTCAATATGGGATAATTTAGAAAATGTAATAAAGGAAAGGGGAAGAGAAAGAAGAGAGAATAGTAAAGTAACAATATTACATGATTTATTGTCAGCATGTGTCAAATTGCAGTCAAATTCTACATATTTTGCAATATCAGAAAATCAAAGAAATGACTTTGTAAGAGATTTACTAAAAATGGCGAAGTATGATGTGATAGATCAAACCAGAAGAGGAATATCGTCTACTGAAAAATGTGCTGGAGAAGTTGATATTTTAATTGAAGAAGATGGTTCGCCTGTAACTATAATCGAAGCATTAAATTTGGATAGTCTTAATACCCATTACTTGGATAGGCATATAGACAAAATCTACAGATACGATACTGTTGGAAATATGTTTAACATAATATTGTCATATGTTAGTGTATCCAATTTTAGTAAGTTTTGTGAGAAATATTTCAAGCACATAAAAGAACATCAGTATCTTTATCCGTTACTTTCAGCTGATGATAGTTTTAGGGTTGAGAATTTTCCATACTCAGATATCCGAGTAATGAAAACTGTACATAATAGAAATGGTTGTGATACTGTTTTGTATCATGTCTGCGTGTTGATTAGACAATAAAGAGTGGGATGAGAGATTGAACTAAGGTTACTGTTCAGAGGTAAACTTGTAACAAAAGAACCGATGGTATAGACTAATCGTAGTCAAAACCATCGGTTTTCTTATGCAAATATTTCTGCAATCTCGCGGAACAGATTGGTCTGCTCTTTTCTGCGCATCAAAACCAGCATGCTCATGCATTTACAGAGATGGTCGATGCTTGACGGACTCCGGAATGACACAGCCTGCGCCTGTTTTCTTTTATATTTTCTCAGCAGCCGTTCGGCTTCGTTATTCGTGGCAGGTACATTCTTATTATGGAGGAAAAGAAGATGATCTTTCTTATACTTTTTCATCCTTTTGTACAGGTTGTATCCATCACGGTAGTATTTCCCAGGCGGCTCATAGTCGTATTCATCCCCAGCTATGGACAGGATTGTTTTATAACGTTCTTCAAATTCGGAGACGGTCTGCGGATCTGGCTCTTCTGATTCAGATAAACCATTCCGGTAATGGATCATTTCCTGTATCAGGGAATGCATCTGCCTGTTCCAGGTACGGTCCTTTTCGTTGTCCATGCTGTCTTTCAGATAACGCAGTACATGTGCAAGGCATTCCTGGTGGCCGGTTCCATACTTATAAAAGGTTACATCATGATCGTGGACCAGTGTCCCCTGATAGTCTTCAACGACCGTGCCCTTTATTCCATCGTGTCCCTTTTTGCCCCTGGCAAAATAGAGCACACCGCCATCCGGAACCGCACATACAAATACATACGAACTTTCCCCGTTTACACAGGCATTGGTACAGTCTGTATGCATGACAGGGGAAAGCAGCATATCGCAGAAAATCTCTTTACGCTGGGATTCTGTTTTTGGGGCAAATGACCGGCAGAGATTATTGATCATGCCTTTTGATATGTTTATTTTTCCATCTGTCAGATCAGACAAAAACCTGCGGCTTTTATCAATTGATGTACAGCAGTCATTATTCAGCAGAAACAGGAAAGCACGTAAATTTCCTCCATAGTTAACGTCATCAATGACTCCCTGTGGAAATGGTGCATGGATCCGTTCACCTGTTTTGGAATTATAGTACACATCGGCATGATACTCGGTCACATGCACTTCTACGCTGATGTCGATTTTCTGCTTTGTAATGGTTTTCGATGTTTTCTTAAAGTCAGGGTCATGGAGTACTTCTTCGGGTGCCGGAAGATAGATTTCCCTTGTCGGGGTGAGTTTCTTTCTGCAGTGCCCCCTGTGTCCTGGCTGTCCACCGGGTTTCCTTCCTGTTTTTTCGCGGCTGTTGGATATTTTTTTGCGGGCGATAGATTTTGAAGACGGGATGGATGAGTTTTCATAGTTCCGGTTAATCTGTGCCGTCAGTTTCTGTACTTTTTGTTTTTCATCATCAAGCTCTGTCTTTACTTTGTAAAGTTCCCGTCTCTGGGAAGTTACTTTTTCAAGGGCGGTGTCGCGCTGTTTTTCTGCACGGATGGCCCTTTTTTCCATCATATCCGCCTTTTTTACTGCTTCGGCGACCATACGGTCGCATTCTTTTTGCAGCTGTTCAAAAATCTCAAACCATTGATTCCGAATCGTAATGGCATGGCTGTGTTCTTTTGCTACAGCTGCTTCCAGTTTTGCAATTCTGCGTTCCAGGGCACGCACCTGTGTAAGGTGCTGTTTTTCCATTCGGATATATTTTTCTCCCGATTGAAAGACTGCAAGTTCTTCCTGTGCTGCTTTCAGCCTGTATTGAAGTACTGTAATGGTTTCAAAAGAATTCCCCATCCCCATGCCGCGTCCTTTCCTTAAATGTTTGTCAGATCATCAATGATTTTTTCTAATTCTGCATTATGTTCCTCAAGGGATTTGATCAATGAGGACTGGGTTTCGATGACCCTGTGCTGTAGACCGTTTGTATGCTCAAGACTGCCTATAAGTTCTTCATATGCTTTGAGTTTGCTTTTATCATCTGCGTTCATTTGTGCCTCCTTAAGTATAGGATAAGTATAGCAGAAACAGGGACGAATGGGAAATCGGACGAATTACGGGACTGGCAGAATGACGGTGGATAACCGGCAGAAAAATGAAAGAAGCAGGAGTGGAAATCCGTATTCCAGCCATGTAAAAGCAGGAAAACATGCAGGTACTGTTTATAATTTCAAAAGAAAAAGCAGGATTCGGAAGTCGTTAACGAGACTTCCCCTCCTGCTTGAGTTTATCCACAAATATATTTTTTTAAATTTCGTCAGTTTTTACAATGGTCTGAACCAATGTCACGGGAGTTTGACACATTGAAATCCAAAAAAGTACCACAAAGCCTTGAAATAGGCTTATTTTTTTGTCAAATTTTTATTTTTATTATATAGTAATATTTGGTGATATGTGGTATAATAGTGACAGAGGTGATTATTGTGCGTATAACAACATCAAAATCAAAAAATTCTGAGTCCTTTTACATCACTCAGTCCTATACAAATGCCAATGGGAAAAGTACTTCCAAAACCATCCGAAAATTAGGTACGTTAGCTGAATTATCGGCACAGCTCCACACGGATCGTGACGGAGTTGTTGAATGGGCAAATGAACAGGCTCGTCTTGAAACACTGAAATATAAAAGTGAAAAAGAGGATGCTACTGTCATGATTCCATTTCATTCCAACAGACTCATGGACTATAATAAGCAGAAACTTTTTTCTGGCGGATATCTTTTTCTTCAGTCTATTTACTATGGACTTAAGCTCGATTCTGTCTGCCGAAAAATCAAAAGCCGACATAAATTCGAGTATGATCTTAATGCTATTTTATCTGATTTAATTTATACAAGGGTTCTGGAACCTTCCAGCAAAAGTTCTTCCTTTCGAGCAGCAAAACAGTTCCTTGAGCCTCCAACTTATGAACTTCATGATGTTTACCGAGCTCTTTCTGTTCTTGCTTCTGAAATGGATTTTATTCAATCAGAAGTTTATAAAAACAGCTTTTTTCTTGGTGACAGAATGGATCGGATCCTTTATTATGATTGCACAAACTACTACTTTGAAATCGAACAGGAAGATGGAGATAAAAAATACGGAAAAAGCAAAGAGCACCGTCCGAATCCCATTATTCAAATGGGACTCTTTACAGATGGTGACGGAATACCTTTGGCTTTCTCACTCTTTCCTGGAAACCAAAATGAGCAGAAATCCTTAAAACCTTTAGAAACAAAGATTCTCCAACAATTCGGCTGTGATAAGTTTATCTATTGTAGTGACGCCGGACTTGCTTCTGAGGATAACCGTGTTCTTAATCACATGGGACAGAGGGCATTTATTGTCACTCAGTCCATCAAAAAGCTGCCTGCTGAAGATCGGGCATGGGCTTTAAAGAAAACTGGCTTCAAACGTCTCTCAGATGATAAACCTGTTGATCTCACAAAACTGACAGATGATGACAAGAACCAGCTTTATTATAAAGACGAACCATTGACAACAAAAAAACTGGATCAAAAATTAATCATAACCTACTCCCCTAAATATGCCGCTTATCAGAAAGCCATCCGTGCGGAGCAGATCTGTCGGGCAGAAAAAATGGTTGCAAATGGCTCTCTAAAAAAACAGCGTAAAAATCCAAATGATCCTGCAAGATTTGTAAATAAGGTAGCTGTAACCAACGAAGGAGAAAAAGCTAAGATCCACTATTATCTCGATACGGATAAGATTGCTGAAGAAGAAATGTATGACGGACTTTATGCGGTATGTACAGACCTGCTTGATGATGACGTTGCAGATATCTTAAAAGTCAGTGAAGGAAGATGGCAGATTGAAGACTGTTTCAGAACTATGAAAACAGACTTTGAAGCCAGACCCGTTTACTTAAACCGTGAAGATCGGATTAAAGCTCATTTCCTCACCTGCTTTCTTGCTCTGTTACATTTCCGGTTATTAAACCGCTCCTTGAAAGGGACTTATACCACAGAACAATTACTTCACACTTTAAAAGACATAAAATTTACGGATATAGAAGAACAGGGCTTCATGCCGGTATATGAACGTCAGGAAATCACTGATGATCTCCATGAAACCTGCGGATTCAGAACGGACTATCAATTCATAACAAAACGGAAAATGAAAGGAATTCAGAAAAAAAGTAAGCGGAGATAAAACATTACTATATTTCGTGTATGCAGATAAAAGTGCCACGCCCCTTGTATTTACAGGGATTGTGGCACTTTTTTAACTAATCAACTGTCAAAGATGAGAGTATAGGATAAGTATAGCAGAAACAGGGACGAATGGGAAATCGGACGAATTACAGGACTGGCAGAATGACGGTGGATAACCGGCAGAAAAATGAAAGAAGCAGGAGTGGAAATCCGTATTCCAGCCATGTAAAAGCAGGAAAACATGCAGGTACTGTTTATAATTTCAAAAGAAAAAGCAGGATTCGGAAGTCGTTAACGAGACTTCCCCTCCTGCTTGAGTTTATCCACAAATATATTTTTTTAAATTTCGTCAGTTTTTACAATGGTCTGAACCAATGTCACTTAGTTAAGCTTTTTACAAATTAATGGATTTGTGTGCATCTAGCGTGAAAAGGATGTGGTAAACAAAAAAAGAGTAAAACAATCTTCATTCAAAAAAGATCATATAAATATCAGGCACGACTTTAAGACAGACTTTCATCTGCCTTAAAATTAGTGTATACTAGAATTGTCAGTTACTCTATGTTATACAAATCGGTAAGAGAAGCTGATTGGTTTTTGGACTCTATGCTGTCGGGCATAGTTCCTATCGGGCCTGATAGGTAGGATATACTTACTTATCAGGCTTTCTACATTTGGTGGTGCGACTCCTCTTAGAAAATCAAAACAGATTTTCATTGCGAGAGAAAAGTTGACTTGGTACTCATATTTGCGATTCCTGCTTTTTACTGGTACATGTAAAATAATTATGGAACAGAAATTGTACAAAATGAGCTTGCTCCACAGTTCAAATGCAACATACTCTGTTTTTTTAGAGTGTAAATTAGTAGCTCCAATGGTATGCTTTAGGTCGCGAAAAGAAGTTTCGATGCCCCAGCGGAGATTGTAACAGTATTTTATATCGTCCGGTGTAAAGTCTTCTTCGGAAAGTGTAGTGATAATATTTTCAAAAACCCCATCGGATACTTCAACGCGGACGATTCTTAGTTTCAGCAGATATTCATCGGAAATATCAGCTGGATTAAGATAGTCGAAAGCTATGTTTTTACCAATATAGCGGTATTGTGATTCTTTTTCGGGATGTTTATGTTTCTTTTTGGATTGTGTTCTGGTCAGAATCAGCTCTATGGTTGTATCCAGTTTGTCAGGAAGAGTCCCGCCGCCAAGAAAACGCTGTACATTCAAATCCTTAGCACGAATTAAAAAATCAACATTATTTTCGATTGCATGGGCAAAAACGTTGTAACTGGAAAATCCCCTGTCAGCAATGAAAATGGGGGAAGCCCCATAGGCATACCGATCCATAAGATTGCAGATAGCCTGAAACTCATTTTTAAGACGCCCAGGCTGGACTTCTAAATCAAGGTACCGCTTAGAACATACCTCATATAAAGAGATGGTATGAACCATATTAAAACCGGATACCGATTTACCATTTGGTTCGTGGAAAGTATCTGCATCTTTAAGATTTCTGGCAATGTTAAATTCAGAACCATCACACGCAATAAGATAGTATTTTCCGCGAAATTTTTCTAAGGGGAATTTAAGGTTAAATTCCTTGAGAAGGTGACGGAATGCAGAAACGGAAAGTTTGGAACGTTGTTGATAAAAAGCAGAGCCAGTAGGAACTGAGGAATCATACTCAAAAAATTTGAGAAGTTCATGATTTAGGCTTCCGCTTTCCATGGAAATGATCAGATGCATCATTTTCTTAAAATCAAGTTTGCGTTTGCGGATAAAATCCTTATCTGGATTTTTTACAAAAGAAGAAAGTGAGTGGGACATCTCATCAATAATGTCCCAAAGTGTAGTTTTGACAATTTCAGGAAATGTCATAGGTAAACCTCCTTGAATCAGAATGAAATATAGTTCTAATTCAAGGACCGCTCTCGTTACCTTAAAAATATATCAGCAACGAGAGCGGCCGCACATTTTGATTGATGTGTCAACTATAATTTATAAATTTTTGTTAGAGGTTTGCCTCATAGTGAACCAATAAGCTTAACTAAGTGACATTGGGTCTGAACAGTAACGAACTAAGTTTAGTATAAGGAACAGCTTGAAATACTTGTTGAATGCTATATAGAAATAGAGGTATAATGATGTATATATAAGGAATATTGCCAATATTAGAGAATATATTAAGCTATTGAATTTTTTTATCTATGAGTTATTTGGAGTGCATTATAAGTTGGAAAGAATTCTATAATTATGGATATACTATAATGTATATGAAAAGGAGTTAAAGAGATGTATGCATATATGACGTCGAATGTCCGTAATTATAATGAATTGCAAGTTTTTCTAAAAAATTGTCATGATAAAAAAACGATGGAGATAGAGATAATTGATAAGATTCGTTTGACGAATATTGAATTGAATTTATTTTTAAGTGATTTTAAAGGGAACCAAAAATGGTTATTTCCCTATTTGGATAAAATGCGAGTGGTTAATTTAGGTAAATGGAATTGCGTGCTGATATTATCAACAGAGGTTCCTATAGTAGTTTATTCAAATATGTGTTTGTATGCACAGTATGTTGGAATATTAAAATGAGGATGGTGGGTACTGAGGATGAGTCAATTTAGTTATATTGATATATTTGCTGGTTGTGGAGGTCTTTCTCTTGGATTGCATAATGCAGGATGGAAAGGCCTATTTGCTATTGAAAAAAGTAAAGATGCCTTTGAAACATTGAAATATAATTTGATTGATACAACGCAACATTTTGGTTGGAATGAATGGCTACCACAAACAGAACACGATATAAATGAGGTAATTAGTAAATACAGAAGTGAGTTGGAAAAACTTGCCGGAACTGTTACTTTGGTTGTTGGAGGACCACCATGCCAAGGCTTCTCTATGGCGGGACAGCGTAAGAAGAATGATATTCGAAACACACTGAGCGATTCATATATAGAATTTATAAGTATTGTGAAACCTAAATTTTTAGTTTTTGAAAATGTTCAGGGATTTACAATTGGTTTCAAAGACGAAAATGAAAAAAAGGGTGTTCCTTACTCAGTGATTTTGAAGGAAAAATTGGAAAAACTGGGATATAGTGTAGAGGGTAAAATGATAGATATCTCGGAATTTGGAGTACCGCAGACCAGAAAGCGTTATATTATGGTTGGTGTTTTACAAGGAAAAACAGAAATGTTTTTTGATATACTTTATAAGAGAAAAAAAGATTTTTTGAAAAAGAAGGGGCTAAATGAAAAGGTATCAGTGGGAGAGGCCATTGGGGATTTGTTAAAAGAAAATGGAACATTACCGACGCCGGATTTTAAGAATTATGTGTCTGGCGTTTATGGAGAGATACAAAGTAATTATCAAAAACTGATGAGAAAAGGCTTGGATAATATGGAAGGATGCGTAGCAGATAGTCATAGATTTGCTAAACATTCTGAAGAAACTAAGCGGATGAATGAGGAAATGCTACAAAAGTGTCCCAAGTTAAAGCGGGTAACTCCAAAAGATAATTTGATTAAAAACTTAAGAAAACGGGGGGTTACGGTTTTAGATGAAAGTAAAGCGGCACCAACTGTTACAGCGCATCCGGATGATTTTGTTCATTATTGTGAACCTAGAATATTGACTGTGCGAGAATCGGCGCGAATACAAAGTTTTCCAGATAGCTTTCAATTTAAAGGAAAATATACTACGGGTGGTCAGTTAAGAAAAATAGAAGTACCTCGTTGTACACAAGTTGGAAATGCCGTTCCACCTTTATTTGCAGAACAAATAGGAAATGCTTTAATGGAGATGATGAAAAATGGAATTACAGAATCGGAAAAATCTACAATTTAGAGTTAGTACGGCATTAAAAAGCATTATTGGTAAAGATTTAATAAATGATAAATACATAGCAGTATTTGAACTGGTAAAGAATGCATATGATGCAGGGGCTAAGCGAGTAGATATTATATTTGAAAATGTAAATACATTAAATTCTAAGCTGATCATTAAAGATGATGGTAAAGGAATGGATTTGCCTGACATAAGGGATAAATGGCTTTTTATTGCCTATTCAGAAAAAAAGAAAGAAAATAGAAAAGAGGTTTTAAATAAAAATACAGACAAAAAAGATTATAGAGAACATTTTAAAAGGGAGACAGCGGGAGCAAAAGGGGTAGGAAGATTTTCGTGTGACCGTTTGGGAGCAAAGGTAAATTTAAAATCAAAAACAAAAGACGATGAAAATATTAATTGTTTATGTATAGATTGGAGTAAATTTGAAATTAATGATGAACGTGAAATAAAGGAAGTAAAGGTTCCTTATTTTACGGAACAATCAGATGGATTTGAGCAGGGAACGGTACTTGAAATTTGCGAATTGAGAGAACCATGGAAGAGAGCAGATTTTCTTGCATTAAAACGGGCATTAATGAAATTAATTAATCCTGAAAATGATTTGGCTGATGATATATTTGAAATTTATTTAAGCGTCGCAAGCGAATTGAACGCAGATCGTGGAGTGAAGAGAGATAATGAAAAGGTAAATGGAAAAATAAAAAATGATATCATTGAAAAATTAGGATTAAAAACAACTAATATAGAAGTGGAAATTTCGGAAGATGGCCAGACTATAAAAACTGAACTATGGGATAGAGGAGAGTTCATTTTCAAGTTTGAGGAAAAAAATTATAAATATATTGAATTAAAAAATATCAAGTTTAAATTACTTTATCTAAACAGAAGTGCAAAATATAATTTTTCGCTTGTTATGGGAATAACTCCTGTTAACTATGGGTCTGTAATGGTATATAAGAATGGTTTTAGAATATACCCTTATGGTGAACCGGGAGAAGATTTGTTTTATATAGATAGGAGAAAAAGCCAGGGACGAAATCGTTACCTAGGAACACGAGATATTATAGGAAGAATATTAATATTAGGTGAAAATGACGAGTTTATGGAAACCACAAGTCGGGATGGTGGTTTTGTTCTAAATGATACCGTGAATAAATTTTATGACTTTTTTACAAGAAGAGTTCTTAGAACATTGGAAAAGTATGTTGTTGATGTAATAGATTGGGGAGACCCAGAAAAAAAAGATTATGAACAAGGGGTAGAGCAGGGACTCTTACCCAGAGATGTAGGAGATAAGATCCTAGAACAATTTGCTGGTTATAGTAGTGCTAAAAGAAAAGAATTGATTTCATTTGAGTATAATAAATCTCTTATAGAGAAGATGAATGAAAAGAAGTCTGACGGTATAGAAGCTTCTGTACAGAAGCTTATTAGCATTGCGAACAAAACAGAAAATGAAGTGTTGTCAGAGTTGGCAGATAAAGTAAAGCGTGATACATATAAAATATTACAACAAAAAAGAGAAACAGACGTTGAATTAGAGAATACACAAGATAAGTTGGAAGCCGCACATAAAGAAATAAATTTGAGAAAACAGCAAAATTATTTTTTAGAGCAGGCTGTGAATAAGAACGAGAAATTTTTATTGAGTGGGATGCATTTAAGTTTAACATATTCTGAAGGGGCAAAGGGAAGTATGCTTGACTTAATGGATGCTCTCCGCAGAAAGCATGCAGATGATGAAGAAGTGCAACAGTATATATCGGAGATTATGATTAATATACAGAAAATTAATAAGGTCTCAGAATATGCTATTAAGGGCAATTTTAATTTAAAGTCAACAGAAGAAGAAAATGATATTAGAGATTTTATCATTCAGTATGTAGGAATGTCAAAATATAAGGGCATAGATATACAATTTGATTCAGATACGAACGAAAAATATTTGTGCATATTTGATGTTTCGTCTGTAGGTATAATTGTTGATAATATTGTAAGTAATGCAAAAAAGGCCGCTGCATCTATATTGCATATTAAGTTTTCCAATGAAGAGAATGGCATCTGTATTAATTTTTCTGACAATGGTAGAGGTTTGGATCCATTGATAGAAGACCCTTATTCGATTTTTGATTTGGGAATGACAACTACCAAAGTGCAAGGAGGAAATGGAATTGGACTAAATCATGTTAAATTACTGGTTGAAGACATGAATGGACATGTTGAGATAAATCAACAATGTCAAGTAGGCTTTGAATTAATAGTGAGGATCAAAAGATGAATGTAAACTTTAAAGTTTTATGGTTTGAAGACGAAATGGGTTGGAGACCTTCTTCAGAAAGAAGTATGAAAAGGATAATAGAAAGTCATAATCTTGTACCCATTATTACTTGGAAAAAAGGTGACGAGGGAGATGCTGAAGAAGAATTAAAAAAAGAGTATGATTTAATTCTTATGGATTATGAACTTAGGGGAACCATGGGTAATATATTAATAAAGAAATTGCGTCAATTTGATATTTATACAGATGTAGTATTCTATTCTGGCAATTATAATAAAATGGTTAAGGCGCTTTATAATATTGATGAAAAAGGAATGAATATTGAACCTGTTGATGGGATTTATTTTTCGGATAGAAAAAGAGAAGAATTATTTCCTAAGCTACAAAAAGTAGTAGACAAAGTGGTTAGACGAATGCAGGATATTGTTAATTTGCGAGGAGTGGTATTGGATAATGTTAGTGGTTTTGAAAATCAAATGCAAAATATACTAGTTCTTACAGCTAATAAGTTTTCACAGGCTCAAATTAAGAGTTTGAATGAATATACCAAAAATAAACTCATAGTGCCGGCAAAAAACGAGTATATAAGAAAGATAGATGAAATTGAAAGTAATCCAGAAGCATTAAAGGCAATTATTAGTGCACCAGACTATTTTTTGGATTCATATAAAAAGGCTCGCTTGGTTGGAAGGGTAATAAAAATTTTAGTTGATGAGTATGGCTTGGTAATAGACAAAAAATATAACAAATTTGCAGAAGTATATTATAATGAAATTATTAAGTATAGAAATGCATTGGGACATGCAATGCGTAGTAATGAGCATGCAGATAGAGAAGTTTTTATTGGTGAGATAGATAAAACTCCACTTATTTTTACTGAAGACTTATTTAGACAAATGAGAGCAAGTCTAAATGAATATCAACAAGTAATTAATCTTGTGGAAAACTCATTTAATCAAATCTGAGATATTTTTAGAGAAGCATATAATTGATACAGGCAATGAAGAAATGCCGTGAATGTGAGTTGATATATAGTATAAATATTCATTCATCGAAATTGTCAGACAATCACTCTATACACGTGATATACAACCGACCTCAAAACCCCTGCAAATCTGCGGACACCTTAGAAGCTGCTATGTTAGCTCAGGGTGTTTGCTAATCAATTAGCAGATAAGTCCCGATTACAGTTAAATAACGATTGAGAAATGTCCCCGTATATTGCTGGAAACGGTAGTATACGGGGGTTTTATTTGTATTAGGGGTAGCTAGTGCAGATGTTGTAATTATGCACAAAATTTTCAGAAAAGAAATTGCTTTGTTTGACATAAAAAGACGGTGTTCATATAATAATAGTACCCAGACAGATAAATCTGTCTGGGTGCGCTGACACCTTAAAAATCTGACATTTTAGCCAGTTCGTAGGCTGGCAGGTTGGGGAGCAACAGAAAAACTCCACAGTTAAGCCGCACATGGAGAGGCGGACGGTTGGCAGACAACAGAAAATCAGCATTAAAAGAAAAGAGAAAAGGTTGTCCGAAAGGGCAGCCTTTTTCAAGTTAATGGGGTATGGATGGCAAAGTATGACAAGAAAGCAGCTTTAAAGATTATGATAGAAGCTGTAAAGCAATACGAAGAAAAACTGAATGATAAACAGTTTCTAATCATATATCGGGAAAGGAAAGATATAAAGACAGTAAATGTAGGATTTCGGGATATGAACTTTTTACATATGACTGGTGTGAAAACAAGATTGTCTGCACAACAATTTTATGCGGCTTGCCTGGAATCAAAACTTTCTGAGTATGATTTCGAAATTGATAATAAAGGAAAAGTGCAACAGAAATTAATGGTGTTACCATATCTGGCGAAGAACCAGAGTATGCATAAACTTAGGGTAAGTGATGAAATATTTGAAATGATTTTAGTGGATGAGGAATGAAAATAGTAAGGTTATAACTCCCTTGTTGTCCAACCCCCGAAATGGTAGTATAATCTCATCTTTGACAGTTGATTAGTTAAAAAAGTGCCACAATCCCTGTAAATACAAGGGGCGTGGCACTTTTATCTGCATACACGAAATATAGTAATGTTTTATCTCCGCTTACTTTTTTTCTGAATTCCTTTCATTTTCCGTTTTGTTATGAATTGATAGTCCGTTCTGAATCCGCAGGTTTCATGGAGATCATCAGTGATTTCCTGACGTTCATATACCGGCATGAAGCCCTGTTCTTCTATATCCGTAAATTTTATGTCTTTTAAAGTGTGAAGTAATTGTTCTGTGGTATAAGTCCCTTTCAAGGAGCGGTTTAATAACCGGAAATGTAACAGAGCAAGAAAGCAGGTGAGGAAATGAGCTTTAATCCGATCTTCACGGTTTAAGTAAACGGGTCTGGCTTCAAAGTCTGTTTTCATAGTTCTGAAACAGTCTTCAATCTGCCATCTTCCTTCACTGACTTTTAAGATATCTGCAACGTCATCATCAAGCAGGTCTGTACATACCGCATAAAGTCCGTCATACATTTCTTCTTCAGCAATCTTATCCGTATCGAGATAATAGTGGATCTTAGCTTTTTCTCCTTCGTTGGTTACAGCTACCTTATTTACAAATCTTGCAGGATCATTTGGATTTTTACGCTGTTTTTTTAGAGAGCCATTTGCAACCATTTTTTCTGCCCGACAGATCTGCTCCGCACGGATGGCTTTCTGATAAGCGGCATATTTAGGGGAGTAGGTTATGATTAATTTTTGATCCAGTTTTTTTGTTGTCAATGGTTCGTCTTTATAATAAAGCTGGTTCTTGTCATCATCTGTCAGTTTTGTGAGATCAACAGGTTTATCATCTGAGAGACGTTTGAAGCCAGTTTTCTTTAAAGCCCATGCCCGATCTTCAGCAGGCAGCTTTTTGATGGACTGAGTGACAATAAATGCCCTCTGTCCCATGTGATTAAGAACACGGTTATCCTCAGAAGCAAGTCCGGCGTCACTACAATAGATAAACTTATCACAGCCGAATTGTTGGAGAATCTTTGTTTCTAAAGGTTTTAAGGATTTCTGCTCATTTTGGTTTCCAGGAAAGAGTGAGAAAGCCAAAGGTATTCCGTCACCATCTGTAAAGAGTCCCATTTGAATAATGGGATTCGGACGGTGCTCTTTGCTTTTTCCGTATTTTTTATCTCCATCTTCCTGTTCGATTTCAAAGTAGTAGTTTGTGCAATCATAATAAAGGATCCGATCCATTCTGTCACCAAGAAAAAAGCTGTTTTTATAAACTTCTGATTGAATAAAATCCATTTCAGAAGCAAGAACAGAAAGAGCTCGGTAAACATCATGAAGTTCATAAGTTGGAGGCTCAAGGAACTGTTTTGCTGCTCGAAAGGAAGAACTTTTGCTGGAAGGTTCCAGAACCCTTGTATAAATTAAATCAGATAAAATAGCATTAAGATCATACTCGAATTTATGTCGGCTTTTGATTTTTCGGCAGACAGAATCGAGCTTAAGTCCATAGTAAATAGACTGAAGAAAAAGATATCCGCCAGAAAAAAGTTTCTGCTTATTATAGTCCATGAGTCTGTTGGAATGAAATGGAATCATGACAGTAGCATCCTCTTTTTCACTTTTATATTTCAGTGTTTCAAGACGAGCCTGTTCATTTGCCCATTCAACAACTCCGTCACGATCCGTGTGGAGCTGTGCCGATAATTCAGCTAACGTACCTAATTTTCGGATGGTTTTGGAAGTACTTTTCCCATTGGCATTTGTATAGGACTGAGTGATGTAAAAGGACTCAGAATTTTTTGATTTTGATGTTGTTATACGCACAATAATCACCTCTGTCACTATTATACCACATATCACCAAATATTACTATATAATAAAAATAAAAATTTGACAAAAAAATAAGCCTATTTCAAGGCTTTGTGGTACTTTTTTGGATTTCAATGTGTCAAACTCCCGCGGCTTGCCTGGAATCAAAACTTTCTGAGTATGATTTCGAAATTGATAATAAAGGAAAAGTGCAACAGAAATTAATGGTGTTACCATATCTGGCGAAGAACCAGAGTATGCATAAACTTAGGGTAAGTGATGAAATATTTGAAATGATTTTAGTGGATGAGGAATGAAAATAGTAAGGTTATAACTCCCTTGTTGTCCAACCCCCGAAATGGTAGTATAATCAAAACACACAAATCAATAAACAAATGGGGGCAACACATATGAACATTTTATTTTTTCTGACACCGAAGGAAGACGTAGCACATGTGGAAGAGACGGACACCATGCGTCAGGTGCTTGAGAAAATGGAACATCACGGTTACACAGCTATTCCGCTGCTTAGCGTGGAAGGAAAATATATCGGTACGATCACAGAAGGAGATTTACTATGGTTTTTAAAGGACCGCAATTTCCCGGATCTGAAACTGCTTGAGGACATGCCGATCACATCGATTGAGCGTAGAAGGGATAATAAGGCGGTAAAGATTGATGAATCCATGGAGAATCTGTTTGACAAGGTAATGAACCAGAACTTTGTTCCGGTTGTGGATGATAAAAAGGTGTTTATCGGGATCGTGACCAGAAAAGATGTACTGGCATACCTTGGAAAGAAAGCGGCTGCTCAGGCGTAATGATAAACCGTCCGTTTGCGCCGCTGAAAAAAAATCGATAAAAACAGTGTCACAAACTCTGCCACCGGGATTGCAAGCCACACACCGGTCACCCCCCAAATGGCTGGCAGTGTGAGGAGTGACAGCAGGATAAAAACAAAGGTTCTTGTAAAGGATATGACCGCTGAGGTTTTTCCGTCTGAGAGTGCCGTAAAGAGAGCGGATGAAAAAATGTTATATCCGCTGAACAAAAAGGTCACACAGAATACCGAAAAACCGCTGACGGCAAGGTCATAAGTCGCTGTTTTTCCACCGACAAACAAGAGCACGATCGGCTCGGAGAGCAGGTTACAGCAAATAGTAATTATAATAGAAGAAACGATCACGAAGCGTCTGCAGATTTTGCAGACGCTTTTCAGTCCGCCTGTATTTTTTGCACCGTAATTGTAACTGATCACAGGTGCAACACCCATGGAAAATCCAAGAAAAAGCGCATTAAATAAAAATTGGGAATAAAGCAGTATCGTGATTGCGGCAACACCGTTTTCGCCGGCAAGGCGCAGCATGATTTTGTTAAATGCATAAGTAATCACAGCGTTTGCAATATTCGTTACCATCTCGGATGCACCGTTAAAACTTGCAGTAGAAAGGACACTTCCATGAAAATGAAATTTTGTAAAATAAAGATCTCCCCTGACAAAGAAAAAGTAGAAGAGTCCCACGACTGCAGGTATGAGCTGACCGATACCGGTAGCTAAGGCGGCACCCTCAATGCCAAAGCCGAGAGGCGATAAAAATACATAGTCCAACACGGCGTTTGCGATGCCGGCACTGATAACTAACGTCATGCCAATGTGCGGTTTTCCCGCTGTCACGAAGAACGTCTGGAACAGGCTCTGCAGCATGCACGCTGGGGCAAATAAAACAACGGTAAAAAGATATGCTTTGCAGTTTGCAAGTAATGAATCATTTGCACCGAGAGCGCGGCAGATTGGCTCTAAAAATAAAATCGTCAGTATCAGGATGACAACACTCGCCACAACACCGGTAAACACGAGCATGGAAAAGTTATCTTTTGCTTCATCGTCTTTCCCTTCGCCCATTTTCTTTGCAACGACGGCGCTTCCTCCGGTTGCGAGCATGACGCCGATGGCGAGTACGATATTGATGACCGGATAGACGATATTGACTGCGGACAGCGCATTATCTCCAAGAAAGCGCGAGATAAAAATCCCGTCCGTGATTGTATAACAGGACATGAGTACCATCATGACCATGGATGGTAATGCGAATTTTAATAAAGTGACAGGTGTGAATTTCTGACCAATGGACTGTGCCATAATGGGTTCCTCCTTTGAAATATTTTTAAATGTTGTGTCAGCGCGGATGGAAATTGCGGTTTTGAGACACAAATGCTATCATAAACTATATTGTTACCATATAGTCAAGAACTTTTTTCGTGAGGGGAGATTAAAAGTGGACAAAAGTCAATATCTGACAACTGGTGAGCTTGCAAAGCTCATGCACGTCACCAAAAACACTTTATTTCATTATGATAAGATCGGCTTGTTTTCGCCGGAGATCGTGCTTGATAACGAGTACCGTTATTATTCGATCCATCAGATCGAAGTGCTCGAAGCGATCATTATGCTAAAGGAACTTGGTATGTCTTTAAAAGAGATCCAGGCCTTTTTAAGTGACCGGACTCCGGAAAAATTATTGGAGCTGTTTGAAAAAGAGGAACAGATTCTGGCAGAAAAAATCCGGCTGTTAAAGGATCGCAGGCAGTGGATGGAAGAAAAAAGTAAAAAAATCAGGGCATATTTAGAGAAAGAAAAAGATGAAATATTTGTCTGTGAAAAACCGGGCAGATATTATCTGATGGATGCATTTTTAGACGTTTCGGAATCAGAATTTGCGGAGCGCACAGCGGAACTGATCAATTTTTATGAGAACAACAGCAAAAGCATCTGTTATGAGATTGGTTACATCCAGTATGCAAAAGATGTCAGACGGCAGATCTATGCAAATTACAGCAACGTAATATTGCTGATGAAACATAAGCCGGGCGGCATGTCCTGCCATTTTATGCCTGCGGGGAAATATCTGACAACTTATTTTAAAGGGCACTGGAGAAACATCGGGGAGGCTTACCGGAAACTTCTTGCTTATGCAGATGAACATCAGATTACACTGGCGGAAGAGTTCCTGGAAGTTTACACGGTGGATCAGCTGATGGCGGAGACGGTGGAGGAGTATGTGACGGAGATATCGGTGCGCATCTGCGGGGGAGATATGGATGAACTGTGAAGACTGCTGTTTCACTTAATCATAGAGTGTTCGCAGAACGTGTATTTTATGGTTGGAAATATGGAAGATTTTCTTAATTTAGACGAAGGTTTAACAAAAACAAAATGAGATAAGATATAATAAGACTGCCGAGCGAAGCGAGTATAAGGCATATAGCATGAAAAACTATCTGTGTATGTCCATTATCACAAAAAAATCCTCAAAAAACGCGGATTTAAGGGAAAATTATGGGTATTTTCCGAGCAAAATTTTCATATATACCCAAAAGGTAAAAATGAATCGTGATTGAAAGGAAAAATGATGGAAAAGAGGAGGCAAAATATGAAACGAACAAGTGTAACACGGGAAATGGCATTGATTTTAGCAGCGATAGTTCTTATGACAGCATCAGGCTGTGGCAGGCGGGAAAATGCTGATAAAGAAGACAATAATATTACCATATATAAAAGCAATGAAAATGCAGATGGTTTTGACACAGAAACGGTATCGCTCGATGCGCTTACGCCTGAAAATATCATGGCTGCGCTGATCGATGCCGGTGTGGTTCCGTCGGATGTGAAAGTGCTTGATTTTAAACAGGAAGAGGATACCATAACGCTTGATCTGTCGAAAACATTTGAGGAATATGTAAATCAGATGGGAACGGCAGGAGAGTACGCGACAGTTGGAAGCGTAGTCAATACTTATCTGGACGCCTATGATGCCAAGGCAGTGTCTCTTCTGGTGGAGGGAGGAACCTGGAGCACCGGGCATGCAGAGTATGAGACTCTGCAGGGGAGGTATACATACGATGCGCAGGAGTAAAATAACAGGTTTGCTGCTTATCATGGGAATGTTTTTGGCAGGATGTGGAGCAAATAGCGGATCCGCCGGTATAGAGGAAGATGCCGTGATGCAGGAGCTGTATGATCGAAGTGAGATTGCAAGAGGATACACAGATCCAATTTTTCAGGAGTATTTAGATCAATATGATTCGGATTGTGAGATCAAAGAGACGTCGTTTGGTTTCGAACCTGCCGAAACACCGGCACAAGCGCAGTATTTTGTGGAATATCAGTACAGTAATGGTGTCAGCGACGATTTGAAATATTTTTATCAGGTTCAGGTGGATGACAATCACAACTGCATCGTTTTAAAAGAAGGGGAAGGTCAGGCAGAGATGGAAACATCGACAGAGGACGCGGAGATAGAATGGCTGACACAGTAAAAGGAAGTGTGCAGCCATCCTAATCCGATATTTCATCATAAGAATAAATAAATTCTGTTATTTCGCAGCCTTATGACCGGAATCTGCGACCATATTTTCCGCATAACCGAGAGCTTCCACAATATTCGGAAGGAAATGTTCTTCCCCGATCAGCTCGATAAAGTGATCTTTTTTCATAACGGACATCGGCTGTTCGTTGACATGTGAGAAGATCAAAGTGATATGTTTTTTCTTCGCACGGGCAGCAAGGTCACGCAAGGAACGCATTGCACTCGCATCGATTGCCGGAACACTTCGCATACGGATAACGATGACTTTGGTTGACTTGTCACTGGTAATTGTAAGAATTTCATCGGCTGCGGCGAAAAACAGCGGTCCACTGATCTCAAATACACGGATTGAGTGTGGAATGTCGCGCATTTTCTCGGCTTCGCCAGGGGTCACATCCGGCTCATCTGCATATTTCCAGGCAGTGACATCGGCAGTTTCTGCCATACGTTTCATAAATAAAAGTGCGGCAAGTACGACACCGACTTCGATGGCAACGACAAGGTCAAAAAATACAGTCAGGAAAAATGTTGCAACAAGTACGATCATATCACTCTTTGGAGCAGTTTTGCACAGATGGAAAAAGGAAGTCCAGTCTGCCATGTTCCATGCAACGACTAAAAGCACTGCGGCTAATGTTGTCATAGGAATTAGGGAAGCAAGCGGCATTAAAACAACTAAAATAATGCTTAAAGTGATACAGTGTGTGATACCTGCGATCGGGGTACGTCCGCCGTTTCTTACGTTTGCAGCAGTACGGGCAATCGCTCCGGTAGCAGGGATTCCGCCAAACAGGCCGGAAAAAATATTTCCAAGTCCCTGACCGATCAGTTCAGCATTTGACTTGTGGGTGTCACCGATCATACCATCAGATACGACTGCGGAAAGCAGGGATTCAATACCGGCTAAAATCGCGATCGTAAATGCCGGGGAGATCAGTTCCTGTACCAATTTATAGCTGAATGCCGGCATGTGGAAAGACGGAAATTCGGAGGAAAGTTCTCCGTAAACACTTCCGATCGTGTTGACCGGCAGTTTAGCAAAATAAACGATGGCAGTTGTCACGATAATTGCGATCAGGGATCCAGGCAGTTTGTCAGTTACTTTCGGCCACAGAATTAAAATCACAAGTGCAACGGCACCGATTGCGACGGTAACCGGATTGGTGGTTGTGATATTTGCAGCATAGGCGCCAAGTTTTTCAATAAATTCAGAAGGAACAGCACCCATATCAAGTCCAAGAAAATCTTTGATCTGTCCGACAAACAGGGTGACTGCGATACCACAGGTAAAACCTGTCGTGATCGTATAAGGAATATATTTAATCAGGGAACCAAAATGGCAGAGGCCCATAATACATAAAATGATACCTGCCATGATTGTTGCGACAATCAGTCCGTCTGTACCGTAAGTGGTCACGATGCCATAGATGATAACAACAAATGCGGCAGTTGGTCCGCCAATCTGTACACGGCTTCCTCCGAAAAAGGAAATAAAAAATCCGGCAACGATCGCAGTGTAGAGTCCCTGTACCGGACCGACACCGGAAGCGATCGCAAGTGCGATAGAAAGTGGAAGAGCAATGATCGCCACAATGATACCGGAAAGGATATCTTTGATGAGCTGCTCTTTTGTGTATCCCTTCATTACGTCAAATAGTTTTGGTCTTAGTTCGTTCATAGGTCTTTTGTACTCCAATCCTTTCCTAAGTATAAAAAGTATTAAAAATTTATAAAAACACAAATTAAAATTTTAACATGTTCTTAACATGATTGCAAGGTGAATGGCGCAAAAAAGTAATTCATGGTATAATAAGACTGCCGAGCAGAGCGAGTGTAGATCACGATCATGAAGCCGGGCTTCATGATATAATAAGACTGCTGAGCGAATCATAGTCTATACTTAAGGAGCAGCATGGAACAGAAAAATTCCTACGAAAAAATATATGACATTGTAAAACAGATTCCACGCGGTACGGTTGCCACTTATGGACAGGTGGCAGCGCTTGCGGGCAACAAAAGGTGGGCCAGGGTGGTCGGCTATGCGCTGCATGTAAATCCGGATCCGGAGGGAATCCCGTGTTACCGGGTAGTAAACCGTGAGGGGAGAGTTTCGGAGGCCTTTGCATTTGGTGGCGAAAACAGGCAGATCGGACTTTTGGAAGCGGATGGCATAGAGGTAAAAGACGGATGTGTTGATCTCTCAAAATATCAGTGGCGCAAAGAGATATTTTAACGAATACTTTAATTCCTATTGACATGGTATGAATAGTCGGATATACTTCTAATACGATGATAAAAGAATCGTTTATTCATAAGTTTGCGGCTGCGCTGCATCCGCAAGCCTAAAATATGAAAAACAGCGCAGAAATGAGGAAAATATGAGAATATCAACAAAAGGAAGATATGCGTTACGCCTGATGCTGGATCTTGCACTGAATAATACCGGAGAGCCGATCAGTTTAAAGGATATTGCGAGACGCCAGGAAATTTCAGATAAATATTTAGAGCAGATTATTTCCGTTTTAAATAAGGCAAAATATGTAAAGAGCATTCGTGGTGCACAGGGAGGATACATTCTGACAAAAAGACCGGAAGAATATACCGTCGGAATGATATTACGCCTGACAGAGGGAAGCCTTGCACCGGTGGCATGCGTCGAGGATGAAGACACCTGTGATAAGATGAATGACTGTGCAACAGTTCTGGTGTGGAAAAAAATGAACGAGGCGATCAACCAGGTTGTTGACAGTATCACACTCGCAGATTTAGTGGACTACGAGAGACAGCGTGCCGGCGAGTATGTAATCTGAATTTTATGAGAAAATAAGAAGCGTGGGAATGGATTGATCCGACACAGTGGAAGTAAAATAATAAGCCGGAATTTATCGGTCTGACACAGTGGGAGTAAAATAATAAGGAAGAAAGAAATGGAAAAGGCAGTGGATTTTACGAGACTTGAAAAAAATATCATCGAGGTCATACAGGAAGAACAGATAAAACTTGGTTACCGGAGTGAACTGATCCGGTTATATTATCCGATTACCTCGCTGAACCGTTTCTTCCATACCGATGCAGCAGAAAAAGAGATGTTAGAACTGCTTGCAGAATTTTCAAAAAAGACGGTGCAGACACTTGGCGGGGTGGAAATCTCCAATAAAGGTGAGCGTTTCTGCATTGCAATTCCGCCGAGCGGTGTTGATTATGTGCATGAACACACGAACGGAAGTGAGTTCATTTCCAGTTTTATAGAAACAATCGGAAAACATGGCTGCACGATAGACGAGCTTTTACAGCAGTTTCACAGATATTCGGATCATGTACATGTAGAACGGACGACACACGGGGAATTTGATTATCTGGTTTACTTTGAGGATGGGGTGCCGGATGATTACCGTTACTGCATCACGGATGAGGGCTGCCATCTGATCTATCATCGTTTTACACCGGAAGATTATGAAGATTTTCAGTTTTAAAATATAGAAGATTAAAATAAATCAATAAAATTGATAAAATCACACCTTGCGGAACTCGAAAAAGGTATGTTATTATGTAGAACAGAAAATGAAATGCAATGAAAAGGAATAGTAACAGCGGAATGGAAATCAGAGAACTGCCGGAAGGTGCGAGGCAGTCAGAGTGAAGTTGTGAACTCGCCTTGGAGCTGCCGGCTGAAGGAATCGGATGCATTATGAATGAGCAGATGATACTGGGTAGGCTTGGACGGATCGCCCGCCGTAAGAGGGAAAAGGCATGATAGTGCCGGATGAGTGCATGCATGACGATACAGGTCATTCATGAAACAGAGTGGTACCGCGTGAAGAAAATTTTGCGTCTCTGTATGACAAAACCACACAGGTTTTGCATACAGAGATTTTTTGTATCATGAGAAATTATTATGACATTTTTTCTTACACAAAAAGCTCTCCGGACAGAAAACAGAAAGTGACACACAGAAAATAGAATCATTGTTAAAACAGGATAAGGAGAATGAATATGAATTTTGATGTTGCAGAAAAATACGGAAAAGCATATTTTATGCCGCCGGAAGTTACATATGACTGGGTAAAGAAGGATGCGATCGAAAAACCGCCGATCTGGTGCAGCGTGGATCTGCGTGATGGCAACCAGGCACTGATCGAGCCGATGAACTTAGAGGAAAAAATTGAATTTTTCCAGATGCTTGTAGACATTGGATTCAAGGAGATCGAGGTTGGTTTCCCGGCAGCTTCAGAGACAGAGTACAATTTCATGCGTGCCTTAATCGAGCGCAATATGATCCCGGAAGATGTTACCGTTCAGGTTTTAACACAGGCGCGTGAGCACATCATCAAAAAAACATTTGAGGCAGTCAAAGGCGCACCGCACGCAGTGATCCATCTTTACAACTCCACCTCTGTTGCACAGAGAGAGCAGGTCTTTAAAAAGAGCAGGGAAGAAGTAAAGAAACTTGCAGTGGATGGAGCGATTCTGTTAAGAGATCTTGCAGCACAGACAGATGGAAACTTTACATTTGAGTACAGCCCGGAGAGCTTCCCTGGAACAGAGGTCGACTATGCCGTGGAAGTCTGCAACGCCGTACTGGATGTGTGGAAACCGGATAAGGAACACAAAGCGATTATCAACATTCCGACTACGGTTCAGATTGCAATGCCGCATGTATTTGCATGCCAGATCGAGTATATTCACAAACATTTAAAATACAGAGATAACGTGATCTTAAGCGTACATCCGCACAACGACAGAGGCTGCGGTATCAGTGATGCTGAGTTTGGTGTATTAGCGGGAGCTGACCGTGTGGAAGGTACTCTGTTTGGAAATGGAGAGCGTACCGGAAACGTGGATATCGTGACACTTGCAATGAATATGGTATGCCACGGCGTAGATCCGAAACTTGATTTCTCCAACATTGCAGCAATCCGTGAGAAATATGAGCGTTTTACCAGAATGAGAGTTTATGAGCGTACTCCGTATGCCGGAGATCTTGTGTTTACTGCATTTTCCGGTTCCCATCAGGATGCGATCTCAAAAGGCATGGCATGGAGAGAGGCAGGAAAGAGCGGCGGGCGCTGGGATGTTCCGTATCTGCCGATCGATCCGAAGGATGTCGGAAGAGAGTACGAATCCGATGTGATCCGAATCAACAGCCAGTCCGGTAAGGGAGGAGTTGCCTTCGTATTAAAACAGAACTTTGGCATGTCCCTGCCGGATAAGATGAAAGAGGAAGTCGGTTATCTGATCAAAGGTGTATCCGATCACAGACACGAAGAGCTGACACCGGATATGATCTATCAGGTATTTACCGGGAATTACGTCAATATCAAAGATGTATTTGATGTGGCGGAGTGCCATTTCGAGCAGAAAGACGGCATTGCCGCAAGTGTGACGATCGAGCAGAACGGTGAGCGCAGAGTGATCGAGACAAGCGGAAACGGACGCCTCGATGCGGTCAGCAACGCAATCAAGATGTATTTTGGCATCAGCTATGAGCTGGCAACCTACCAGGAGCATGCAATCTCAGAGGGATCTTCCTCAAAAGCAGCGGCTTATGTGGAGATCATCTGTCAGGGCAGACATTTCTGGGGCGTCGGCGTGGATGAGGATATCATCAAGAGTTCCATCGCAGCACTGGTTTCTGCTGCAAATAAGATGGCAAAAAGCGAAAACATCATTGAGGGCAGAGATGAACGCATCATGGAGATCATGAATTACATCCAGAATAACTATGCGGATGTGACGATGGATGTCCTGGCAGAAAAATTTGGACTTTCCAAACCGTATCTTTCCAAATATATCAAGGAAAAATCCGGTATGACATTCCAGGATGCAGTGAAGGCTGCGCGGATGAAAAAAGCGAGAAGACTGTTAAAAGAGTCAAATCAGACGGTGGAGTCGATTGCAGCGAGTGTGGGATATGAGAACGTGGAGCATTTTAACCGCCTGTTCAAAAAGGCGTATGAGATGACACCGGTACAGTTCCGCAGACAGTATAAATAAAAAAACAAGAGGTGCTTCCGGAAATCTGTTCCGGTGAGCACCTCTTGTTTTTGTGATAACAGATCTGTTTAAAATATGCACAGATTGTTGTTTGTGAAAATGATGTACTAATATATAGATGTATATATATCAGGTTATTTAATATGTTTTTTGATCGCATCAAAACTTTCTTTGCTGATGACATGCTCCATACGGCATGCATCTTCTGCTGCAATTTTCGGGTCGACACCGAGGCGTGTCAGCCAGTCTGTTAAAAGTTCGTGACGCTCATAGATCATTTCTGCAATTTCACGGCCGGAATCGGTCAGATAAATATATCCCTCTTTCGTAACGGTAATATTATTTTTTTCGCGTAAATTTTTCATTGCAACGCTGACACTTGATTTTTTGAAACCAAGCTCTTCGGCGATATCAACGGAGCGTACGACCGGGTTACGTTTGCTCAGTACCAAGATGGTCTCTAAATAGTTCTCAGATGATTCGTTTACCTGCATAAAAATACCTCTTTTCTGTCTATATGGTGATCACCTGACAGGAAACGAAATCCCATCAGGGAAAATGTGCCCCGCCTAAAATATATTGATAACAGTATATCATAATTCAAAGACAACAGCAAATTTTATTTGTATTTTAGCGGGTACAGAACCGGAAAATGGATAAAAATTCCTTGCTATGCAGAATGCGTTTTGATATAATACATCCATAGCACAATTTATATGAAAATCATGTGAAAGGTAATATTGTTCACATGCAGAAATGGAGAGTACTATGTTAGACAGTGCGGACGGGGACGCGGATCCTTACCCGAATCAGAATAACAAAATGAAAAGATCAATATTGAAATATGAGAAAGCATAACTGCCGTTTGGAGAGACAAACAGGTGCAGCTATGCTTTTTTGCGTGGAAAGAGAGGAATTATTTTTTTATGGGAAGTGACTCATTGTTTTTTATCATTATTGCGATATGCCTGATCATGTCAGCATATTTTTCGGCGACGGAGACCGCATTTTTGTCGCTGAACCGGATCCGCATGAAAAATATGGCAGACAAGGGAAATAAACGGGCGGCGCTGGTGCTTGAACTGGAAGAAAAGTACGACAACCTGTTGTCAACGATCCTGATCGGAAACAATATTGTAAATATTTTATCTTCCTCCTTAGCAACGATCCTGTTTGTAAAAATGCTTGGGGATGCGAAGGGGGCCAGTGTTTCAACGATCGTTACGACAGTTCTGGTTTTGATCTTTGGTGAGATTTCACCAAAAAGCATTGCAAAAGAATCACCGGATAAATTTGCACTGTTTTCCGCACCGATCATTGCTGTTCTGGTAAAAATCCTGACACCGGTTAATTTTGTGTTTGCACAGTGGAAAAAACTGCTGTCACACATCTTTAAGTCAGAAGAGGAGCCGGGAATCACAGAAGAAGAACTGCTCACCATTGTGGATGAGGCACAGGCAGGCGGCGGTATCGGAGAAGATGAGCGTGTATTGATCCGCAGCGCGATCGAGTTTGATGAGCTGGAGGCAGTGGACATTTACACACCGCGAATTGATATTGTCGGTATCCCGGTGGATATGCCAAAAGATGAGATCGCCAAAATATTTGCGGACACCGGATATTCGAGACTTCCGGTCTATGAGGAAAATATTGACCAGATCATTGGTATTTTATATCAGAAAGATTTTTACAACTTTATTTACCGTTCGGATGTGACGATCCGTGACTCAGTGCGACCGGTTATTTTTACACCGAAAAATAAAAAGATCGATGATCTTTTGCGGGAACTTCAGCAGAAGAAACTGCACATTGCGGTTGCGATGGATGAATACGGCGGAACGGCTGGAATCATTACGCTTGAGGATATTTTAGAGGAACTTGTCGGTGAGATCTGGGATGAGCACGATAAGGTCGAGACAGAAATTGAGCGCATCAGCGACAATGAATATCTGGTTGCCGGAAAAACAAAAGTGGAAAAACTGTTTGAATGTTTAGACCGCGAGGCAGAATTTGATGTGCAGACCGTCAGCGGCTGGGTGATGGAATTGTTTGAATGTATACCGAAAGCCGGAGATTTTCATACGGATGAGGAATTTAAACTTGAGATAGAAGTGACAGAGATGTCCGGCAAACGGATCGAGCAGGTGAGGATACGCGACCTGCGGGAACCGGAAGAGGAAGAAAAAGAATAAATCAGAATATGTATTCTGGTATAAAAAACTGGGGGACTAGAACCCCAGTTTTTTTAATTCCTCCGAAAACTCTGCGCGCAGCAGCTTTCTGGAAAGCACAGCCGCATAAAATCCGTCGAGTGCCTGCTCATAAATATGCTGATACTGCACGAAGTGAAAACGGATGGTATCTTTCCAGTTGTCCGCAGTCACCAGACGGTCTTCTTCAAGGTGGTAATCAAAGAGGTTGCTGCGCAGCTCATAAAGTGCTGCATAGCGGAAGGATTCGGATAACAGTGCCAGACAGGTATCGTGGTCCGGCAGTCTGGTAAGCCCAAGCGCACCGAAACGTTTCTGCACGGCAAAGCGGGAAACCGTTCCGTTTAAAAGCCCCGTAACTTCCGTCGCAAGCAGTGTCTCAAGGTCAGTCTTGTAATAGCCGAGTGTTGCGTCAACAAGCGTGTTGGAAAGTTCCACGAAAAATGGCTGCAGCATACAGTTTTTCGTCTCAAAATATTCATCCATGAAATCGTAAAGCGCTGTGTCGTCGCCGGTGAACTGGTAACTGTCATGGTAGGCAGCGCCAAACTGCGGAAGCAGTGAACCAAGTGCTGACGGATATCTCGTCAGAGCCAGATATAAAACGGCATAAAACTCCGCACCGCTGCCGATGAGTGCATCCAGACGGATATCAGAATCGTCTAAAGCAACAGAGCCAAGTACCGGATATTTTGTCAGAATCAGATCATCAATGATGGCAAGCTCATCACCTAATGCAAATTCGTCAAATGCATTCTCTAAGATGCTGATTGCGGTATATAAGAAAAAGGCGTCAAAACTGTCCTCCTCCGGTATCGGACAAAAATAAGGATCCAGAGCCAGATAATCGCTGATCAGGGAAAAGTCGAGTGCATCTTCCATTGGAAATAACGTTTCTTTTATATAAGCGGCAAGTGTATCATCCTCTTTTCCTGCAAAGGATAAAAAGCGATAGACCGTGTAGGTCAAAATACGTTTTACCCCGTACTCCGGGTGTGCGTGCATATAATCCGGAATCAGTTCCGGTGAAAATAACTGGTTCATAATAGTCTCCATTCCTGCCCCCGATTTTGAGGCATCATTAAATTCTATTTGTAAAACATTTACTGCAAAATATCATCTGTCAGAATATTAAGATATTTGTTGCGTTTGACGATTTATTATAGCATTATATAGGAGGGTTGTCACTTGATTTAAAGGGAAACGGATTGTTCTTGTTTTTGCACAAAAAAATGCAATTCCTATCTTGACAATAGGAATTGATGATGTATAATACTTATATCATATCAACAAACTAGGAAATGAAACAGAATGGTGATGGATACACACAGAATATACGGACTTTCCGCTAGTATGAGCAGCATATAAAATGGATAAGATAAGGATAAAGAAAGGAACGATATCATGGCAAAATTAATTTATTTAGATAATGCAGCAACCACACAGGTATATCCGGAAGTATTAGATGCAATGCTTCCATATTTTACAGAATACTACGGCAACCCTTCTGCAATCTATTCTTTCGCAGGGGAGAGCAAAAAGGCTGTCGATGAGGCAAGGGCAAATGTCGCAGCGCTCATCAATGCAAGAACCGAGGATATCTATTTTACCGGCGGCGGCAGCGAGTCAGACAACTGGGCATTAAAGGCAACTGCAGAGGCATATGAGTCCAAAGGAAAACATATCATCACAAGCAGGATCGAACATCATGCGATTCTTCACACCTGTGCATATTTAGAGCAGAAAGGTTATGAGGTAACTTATCTGGATGTTGATGAGGATGGAAAGATCAGCCTTGAGGAATTAGAAAAAGCGATCCGCCCGGATACGATCTTAATTTCCATTATGTCAGCAAACAATGAGATTGGAACAATCGAGCCAATCAAAGAGATCGGTAAGATCGCACATGACCACGGCGTATTATTCCACACGGATGCGGTACAGGCATTTGGACATATCCCGATCGACGTGGAAGAGATGAACATCGATATGTTAAGCGCAAGCGGCCACAAGATCAACGGACCAAAGGGTAGCGGTGTGATGTATATCCGCAAAGGCGTTAAAATCCGTTCCTTCATCCACGGCGGTGCACAGGAGAGAAAACGCCGTGCAGGTACACACAATGTTCCGGGTATCGTCGGAATCGGTACAGCGGCAAAACTTGCAAAAGAGAATATGGAAGAGCGCAGTGCAAAAGAGATCGCACTCAGAGATCATCTGATCGAGCGTGTATTAAAAGAGATCCCTTATACCAGATTAAACGGACACCGCACAGACCGTCTGCCGAACAATGCAAACTTCTGCTTCCGTTTTATCGAGGGAGAGTCCATGCTGATCCTCTTAGATCAGGCAGGTATCTGCGGTTCCAGTGGATCTGCATGTACTTCAGGTTCCTTAGACCCGTCCCATGTACTTCTTGCAATCGGTCTGCCGCATGAGATCGCACACGGTTCCCTGCGTCTGACCTTATCCGAGAAGAACACGATGGAAGAGATCGACTATACCGTAGACGAGTTAAAGAAGATTATCGAGCGTCTGCGTGGTATGTCCCCATTATATGAGGATTTTGTAAAAAAACAGAACCAGTAATCAGGATTGAAAATTGAGCGTAAAGAGATAAAAAGGAGAAATCAGATATGTACAGTGAGAAAGTAATGGATCATTTTAATCACCCGAGGAACGTTGGAGAGATGGAAAATCCAAGCGGTGTAGGTACCGTTGGTAATGCAAAATGCGGCGATATCATGCGAATGTATCTTGATATTGATGATAACGGCATCATTCAGGAAGCAAAATTCAAGACATTTGGATGCGGTGCAGCCGTTGCAACCAGCAGTATGGCAACCGAACTTGTAAAAGGAAAAACGATCCAGGAAGCACTTGAAGTTACCAATAAAGCCGTTATGGAAGCATTAGACGGACTTCCACCGGTAAAAGTACACTGTTCCCTGTTAGCAGAGGAAGCAATCCATGCAGCACTCTGGGATTATGCAGAGAAAAACGGTATCAAAATCGAAGGACTAGAGCGTCCGGTAAATGATATCAGCGAAAAAGAAGAGGAAGAAGAATACTAGAAAAATATCAAATGAAGGAGAAGTGATCTATGGGAAAGAAACATTTGAGCGAAAGAAATCTGGGTTTTGAAACATTGCAGTTACATGTAGGACAGGAGGAGGCAGATCCGGTTACAGATGCGAGAGCAGTGCCGATCTACGCAACCTCTTCCTATGTATTCCATAACAGCCAGCACGCAGCAGACCGTTTTGGCCTGAAAGATGCGGGCAACATCTACGGAAGACTTACCAATCCGACCGAGGATGTATTTGAAAAAAGAATTGCAGCATTAGAGGGCGGTGTTGCCGCACTCGCAGTTGCATCCGGTGCAGCAGCGATCACATACACGATCGAAAACCTTGCACATGCAGGCGATCATATCGTTGCAGCAAATAATATTTACGGTGGTTCCTATAACCTGTTAGAGCATACACTTCCGGACTATGGAATCACAACTACTTTTGTTGATCCACTCGATGTTTCAAACTTTGAAAAAGCGATCCAGGACAACACCAAGGCTCTTTACATAGAGACATTTGGAAATCCAAACTCAGATGTCAGCGACATTGAGGCAATCGCAAAGATCGCCCATGCGCATAAAATTCCACTTGTTGTGGACAATACATTTGCAACCCCGTATCTGCTCAGGCCGATCGAATACGGCGCAGACATTGTTGTTCATTCTGCAACAAAATTCATTGGCGGACATGGAACCGCAATCGGCGGTGTCATCGTCGACAGTGGAAAATTTGACTGGGAGGCATCCGGTAAGTTCCCTGCCATCACGGAACCGAACCCGAGCTATCACGGAATCAGTTTTTCACAGGCAGCAGGCCCTGCAGCATTTGTCACAAGAATCCGTGCAATCTTACTCCGTGACACCGGAGCAACGATTTCACCGTTCCACGCATTTATGTTTTTACAGGGACTTGAAACATTGTCCCTGCGTGTAGAACGTCATGTGGAAAATGCATTAAAGGTTGTAGAGTATTTAAACAATCATCCACAGGTGGAAAAAGTACATCACCCATCCGTTACAGAGGATAAAGAACAGCAGGAATTATACAAAAAATACTTCCCGAACGGCGGCGGTTCAATCTTTACCTTTGAGATCAAAGGGGATGAGCAGAAGGCAAAAGATTTTATTGATAATCTTGAGATCTTTTCCTTACTTGCAAACGTGGCAGATGTGAAATCACTTGTCATTCATCCGGCTTCTACCACACATGCACAGTTAAATGAGGCAGAGCTGGCAGAGCAGGGAATCTACCCGAACACGATCCGTCTTTCCATCGGAACAGAGAATATCAGGGACATCATTGAGGATCTTGATGAAGCATTTAAGGCAGTAAAGTAGAAATAAGTTCCTTATTTTTACTTTGAAGTCTGCAAAAAGCATTGCAGACTTCAGAAATGAAAAATTTCAGAATAGGAGAGGAATATCATGGCAAAAGTTTATCAGAGTGCAACAGATTTGATTGGAAACACACCTTTATTAGAGGTAACAAAATTAGAGAAAAGCAAAGGACTTGAGGCAAAAGTTCTTATAAAACTTGAGTATTTTAACACATCAGGAAGTGTAAAAGACCGTGCTGCATATTACATGGTAAAAGATGCAGAGGAGAAAGGTCTTTTAAAGGAAGGTTCCGTGATCATTGAGCCGACTTCCGGAAACACAGGTATCGGTCTTGCTTCTATCGCAGCAGCAAAAGGATACCGTATCATCTTAACAATGCCGGAGACCATGAGTGTTGAGCGTCGTAACATCTTAAAAGCATACGGTGCAGAGATCGTTTTAACAGAGGGTGCAAAGGGAATGAAAGGTGCGATTGCAAAAGCAGAAGAGCTTGCAAAAGAAATCCCGGGAAGCTTTATCCCATCCCAGTTTACCAACCCGGCAAACGTACAGGCCCATTTCGAGACAACAGGACCGGAGATCTGGGCAGATACAGACGGTAAGGTAGATATCTTTGTTGCAGGTGTTGGTACCGGCGGAACAGTTACCGGTGTCGGACAGTACTTAAAATCACAGAACAAAGATGTAAAAGTTGTTGCAGTTGAGCCGGAGACTTCTCCTGTTCTTTCCAAAGGAACAGCAGGTCCTCACAAGATCCAGGGAATCGGTGCAGGATTTGTTCCGGAGGTATTAGATACCAGGATTTATGATGAGGTATTTCCGGTAGCAAACGAGGATGCATTTACAACCGGAAAAGAGCTTGCAAAAGCAGAGGGTGTATTAGTCGGAATTTCCTCCGGTGCAGCTTTATATGCTGCAATCGAGCTTGCAAAACGCCCGGAAAACAAAGGAAAAACAATCGTTGCCCTTCTTCCGGACAGTGGTGACCGTTATTACTCCACAGCATTATTCGCAGACTAAAGAAAGCGTATCGCCTGAAAAACAGGTAATAGCCTTAAAAATAAATCATAGACAAAAACAGGCAAAAAAGTGTCACATCGTATGGTGTGGCACTTTTTATTTTGTGGCAAGTGTGCTAAAATTACATTTAATACATTATAATCTTTTAACATAAAAGAAATCATTATGGCATAAAGTGAGGACACAGATGGAAGCGAAAAGACAGGATATCGGGATGGATATAGATGAAAATAAAAAAGATACACAAAATAAAACCAATACACAGGATAAGGCCGATACATCAAATAAAGAGGATAAGCCGGATGGATCAGAAAAAGAGGAAGCACAGAAAAGTACGTCGGCATCGCGCGAGATTTTAAGCTGGGTACTTACATTTGCCCTGGCGATCGGGGCAGCATTTCTGATCAAGAATTATCTGATCATCAACGCAGATGTGCCGACAGGCTCCATGGAAAATACGATCATGCCGGGGGACCGCCTGATCGGAAATCGTCTCGCATTTTTAAAGGATACACCGGAGCGCGGGGATGTTGTGATTTTCCATTATCCGGATGATGAGGAAGAACTTTATGTAAAAAGAGTGATCGGACTGCCGGGGGAGGAAGTCCGCATTGACGATGGAAAGATTTATATTGATGGAAGTGAAACGCCGCTGGAGGAAGATTATTTGAAGGAAGAATGGACGGTGGCAACAGGACCATATTTATTTGAAGTACCGGATGACTGTTATCTGGTATTAGGGGATAACCGGAATGACTCCTGGGACGCGCGTTACTGGGATAACAAATATGTAAGTATCGATAAAATCCTCGGTAAAGGAGAGGTCATTTACTGGCCGCTGCAGGACATCGGAAAAATCAGATAGCAATCAAAAATGCATAGATTTTAAATGGAAGTGTTTGGAAACAGGCATTGTATGAGATCGGACACAGGGGGATCAGACATGATAACATTTCTTTCAAAGTTTTTTATTAAAGAAAAAGAGGATAAAGGAAAGATCAGACAGGAGTATGGTATTCTCTGCGGTATGGTCGGAATCTTTTTAAATATTCTGCTTTTTTGTGGCAAATTTTTTGCAGGAACGATCAGCCATTCGATCGCTGTGACTGCGGATGCATTCAACAACCTGTCAGATGCAGGATCTTCCGCTGTTACGCTGATCGGATTTAAGCTGGCAGGAGCAAAACCGGACTCGGAGCATCCGTTTGGCCACGGACGGATCGAATATGTATCGGGACTGATCGTTGCGGCAGCAATCCTTTTGATGGCGTATGAACTGATCAGGGATTCTATTATAAAGATCATTCATCCGGAAGAAACAGAGTTTTCCGTAATGGTGGTTGTGATCCTCATTATTTCGATTCTTGTAAAACTGTATATGTATCTTTATAACAGTGGGGTTGCAAAAAAAATTGACTCTGCTGCCATGAAGGCAACGGCAACCGACAGTCTGAGCGATACCTGCGCAACAGCAGTGGTACTTGTGGCAGCTTTGATCGGACATTTTACCGGAATCTATGTGGATGGCTATTGTGGTGCATTAGTTGGTGTATTTATCATGTTTGCGGGCATCGGAGCTGCGAAAGATACCTTAAATCCGCTTTTAGGGCAGCCGCCGGAGGAGGAATTTGTGCAGAAGATCGATCAGATCGTAATGGCACATGAGGAGATCTGTGGAATCCATGACCTGATCGTACACGATTATGGCCCGGGAAGACAGATGGTATCACTGCATGCGGAAGTACCTGCGGAGGGCAATATCTTAGAGATCCATGATATTATTGATAATGTTGAAAATGAATTAAAAGAAAAGTTAGGCTGTGATGCGACGATACATATGGATCCGATCGTGACATCGGATGAACATGTCAGCGAGATGAAAGCGGCGGTAATATCTATTATCAAGGGAATTGATGAGCGGATCAATATGCATGATTTCCGCGTTGTAACGGGACCGACACATACGAATATTATATTTGATGTCCTGATACCGTATAAGTTTCAGATACAGGATGATGAGCTGGCAGCACGTATTACATCACAGGTAAGGGAACGTCTTGGAAATAATTATTACGTGGTTATCAAAGTAGATCATTCCTACGTGTAAAGGAGTCGGGCAATTCAGATTTTTACAAAGGAGAAACGTATGCAGACAAGTAACAAAGAACTGATCCTGCTGGTAGATGATGATCCGGGCAATCTCAAAAGAGCACAGACGATTCTGGGGGAAGAATTTCGTATTTCTGCGACTACATCTGGGAAAATGGCATTGTCACTTCTTTCAAAAGTGACACCGGATCTGATCCTTTTGGATGTAAATATGCCGGAAATGAACGGATTTGAAACACTGAAAAAGATTCGGGAACTTGAAAATGGATCTATGATACCGGTTGTGTTTCTGACCGGTGATAATGATGCTGAAACAGAAACAAAATGTTTTGAGGCAGGGGCTATGGATTTTGTCGGGAAGCCGTTTGTTTCCCAGGTATTAGTCAGCCGTGTGAAACGAATTTTAGAGAACAGACAGTACCAGAATCATTTAGAAGAGATGGTCGCCTCGCAGGTTGCGGAAATGACGCGTATGCAGGATGAAGTGATTACCGGTATCGCCAACCTGATCGAGAGCCGTGATGGCAGTACGGGACTTCATGTAAAAAATACCCAGAATTATGTACAGATACTGACAAAAGCGTTGAGGGAAAAGGGGATGTATCCGGATATCCTTGATCATAATTATGAGCTCAATACAGTAAAGGCATCGGTACTTCACGATATTGGAAAAATAAAAACACCAGATGCGATTCTTTTAAAACCGGGACGGCTGACGGACGAAGAGTTTGAAGTCATGAAACAGCATACGGTAGCCGGGTGTGAGATCATTGACCGGATCATCGGAAATGTGGAACATGAGGAATATGTGGATATTGCCAGAAAAATAGCACGATATCATCATGAAAGATGGGACGGTACGGGCTATCCGGATGGATTATCCGGGGAGGAGATTCCGTTATGTGCAAGGATCATGGCACTTGCTGATGTTTTTGATGCATTATATCAGGACCGGTGTTATAAGAAAGCAATCCGTCCCGCATCTAAGGTGTTTGAAATTATAAAGGAAAATAGCGGCTCTCAGTTTGATCCGAACCTTACAGAGATATTTCTGGAATTGCAGAGGGAAATTACAGACATAAGTGAATGAGAGGGGACGTTATGATAAGAGAAATCAAAAAGGACAGGGCGGGAGTGATCCCGTATGTACTTTATTTCATATATACTGTTTATATGGTAGTGGCAGCAGTTTATTTAAAATGGCCAAGCTGGGTAGCTGCGGTGATAATTTGTGGGCTTTTGGCGAGTATCGGACTTCGGATGCTGACAGGACGGTACAGCAGACTGGCGAAGTTATTTTGTTCTGTTATGATATGGATGAATATTATTTTATATACGGTATTCACGGACGGTTCGTCTCTTACCATGGCAACAGTAGCAGCAAGTGTTGTGATGTTGTCTCTTTTTGATCTGATCGAGATCAATTATATTTCGTTGGTAGCAACGATCTTTTTGTTTTGTCTTGATACATTCCTGTTAGATAAAGTAAGTTATGATAATCCGATACGGGAAATGGAATTTTTTATGCAGTTTTTTGCGATCATTATTCTCGAGATCATGGAAAATAAACAGTTAAAAAACCGTATACAGCATGATATGGAATTCAATGAGACAATGCGTGAACTCGAGGATGCCAAACAGGCAAAAGATGATTTTATGGCAAATATTTCGCATGAGATCCGTACACCGTTAAATTCTATCATCGGAATCGGATCAGAATTACTGGATGCGAAAGTGGATGATACGACAAAGGAACAGCTGTATGATATTACAGTTGCGGGCAGGAATCTGATGTCTTTGGTATCAGATATCCTGGATTTTTCAGAACTTGAAAATGACACGATGGAGCTGGTGGAAGAACCATATAACATTACGTCTGTGATCAATGATGTGGTTAACATGGCACATGTGTGGAATAAAGAAAAGAATCTTGAGATCATTGTGGATTGTGAGGCGGATATTCCGAATAACCTGCTTGGAGACAGTCAGAAAATATATCGCATTATCTTAAATCTCATCAACAATGCGATCAAATTTACAGATGCCGGTGGTGTCATTTTGTTTGTCGGCGCCCGCAAGGAATCATACGGCATCAATCTTATGGTAAAGGTGAAAGATACCGGAATCGGGATGAGCGAAAAAAATATAGATGCACTGGAAAACACATACAATCAGGTAGATACGACCCGTGACCGGCGTGCGGGGGGCATTGGCTTAGGTCTTGCAATCTCACGTAAAATGATTGCAAAAATGAATGGACATATGCATATTGAGAGTGTTCCTGATGCAGGGACGACGGTTTCTATTATCATTCCACAGAGAGTACTGACGGATATGCCGCTTGTATCCGTGCGTGATGCCGGAGATAAAAAGATCATTTTTTATATGGATCTCGAAAGATACCGTTTCGGACAGCTTCGTGACGGATATCTTGAATGTATACAGAGGATGGTCGATCAGCTTCATGTAGATGCCGTGCGCTGTTCGACCATGCATGAACTAAAAAACCGCATCGATCATGAAAATTATCAGTTTTTGTTTGTTGCGGATGTCGAATATTTTATAGATCAAAGTTATTTTGACAGCCTGACTGCAAAAATGAAAGTTGTTGTCATGGCAAACAGGGATTGTGATCTGCAAAAAATCGGACCGGAAGTTCTGCTTATCTATCGCCCGATGCATGTATTCTCGGTTGCAACCATTTTGAATGGAGAAAAACTTCAGCAGGACGCATACGACGAACGGTGGCATCATGACAGATTCCGTGTAAAAGGAGCCAAAATTCTTGCAGTGGATGACAGTGCCATGAATTTAAAAGTTGTTTCAAGTCTGTTAAGCCATTATGGCATCACGATCGATACGGCATTGAGCGGTAGTGAGGCAATTGATAAAATCAGTGACAGAAGCTATGATCTCGTGTTTATGGATCATATGATGCCGGAAATGGATGGCGTGGAATGTATGCACAGGATTCATGAATTACCGCGGTTCCGTGAACGGAAAATACCGATCATTGCACTGACAGCCAACGCCATAGGCGGAGCCAGAGAGATGCTGATCAGGGAAGGATTCGATGATTTTGTTGCGAAACCGATTGAAAAATCTGCGATGGAACGTGTCCTTCGCAAATATTTAAGCATGTTTATTGAAAAAGATACGGGAGAGGAACAGGTTACCTGCAAGACAGAAGAAAACAGTGGATTATCCGGACAATTCAAAGAAGGAGGGAAAGAATTTGAGGCTGCAGGAATTGACCGCCGGCTTGGGCTTTCCTACTTTGACAATAATGAAGCGGATTATATGGAGATCGTGCAGTGTTTTTATGAACAGGGAAGAAGTCAGATCCAGACATTACAGGAGCTGTATGATAAAAAAGACTGGGAAAATTATAAGATCAATGTACATTCCCTGAAAGGACAAAGTCTTACGATCGGTGCAAAAGAGCTTTCAAAAAGGGCAAAGAGGATGCAGGAGGCATGTGAGCATGGGGATGAAAATTATATCATACAAAACCATACGGAGCTGATCGCAGACTACTGTTCGATCCTTGATGGGCTGTCTAAGTATGTGACGGTGGGGGAAGAAAAAAATCCAGTGCAGAAACTATCGGCAGCAATCGACAATTTTGACCAGGCAGAGGCAATGAAGCTGTTAGAGATGATAAAAAATGAGACGGGCAGTTCGATGGCGGATTCGGATGCACAGTTGATCGCTGATATGGAAGCCCAGATTGAACTGTTTGATTTTATCAGTGCTGCGGAAACATTAAAAAAATGGGGAGGTGCGGACAATGAGTAAGCTGAGTGACAGAATTATCCAGGTACTGATCCGGAAAGATGTTTCAATTCATGCACAGTTATTCCGCTTTATGTCGCTGCTTGGAACGATCGCGATGGCAGTGGGGGGAGTTTATACGCTTGCCGAGGGAATGGAGATAAAAAATGTCGCAGCATTATTTGCCGGGGCGCTTTTTATGGGCATGCTTTTCTGGGCAGGAAATAAATTCCAGCAATATGATCTCTGTTCTTTCATTCTGATGTCAGGGCTGAATGGAATTTTTCTTCCAGTTACGTTTCTGCGCTCCGGAGGCTTAAAAAGCGGTATGCCGCTTTGGTTTGTTCTTGGTTTCATCTCGCTTTTTTTCCTGCTGCGGGGGAAAAGTCTTGCCGCGGGAACTGTTATAACGATCATTGCGGATGCGTATTGTTTTTACACTGCATATGTTCATCCGGAACGGATCACTTATATGGAATCGGAATCTGTAGTTTATGGGGATATTATCGTGAGTGCGGTCATAACCATCTTTCTGACCTGTGCGTTTATGTTTATCCAGATCACACTCTCTGAATATCAGAGAAAAGAAAATGAAAAGCAGCAGGCGGAGTTAGTTGCCGCAATGAATACACAGAGCCGTTTCCTTGCAAATATGAGCCATGAAATCCGTACGCCGATCAATACGATCATAGGATTAAATGAAATGACACTTCGGGAGGAGAATCTGTCAGACGATATTATTGAGAATGCCAATAATATCCAGAGTGCAAGTAAGATGCTTTTGTCCCTGATCAATGATATTTTAGACCTGTCCAAAATTGAGGCGGGGAAAATGGAAGTTGTTCCGGCGCGTTATGAGACAGGAGAATTATTCAGTGAAATTGTAAACACGACCTGGATCCGTGCACATGAGAAAAATCTGGAATTTTGTGTCAATGTATCTGAAAAACTGCCATCCATGCTTTATGGCGACGAGATGAGGATCAAACAGGTTTTAACCAATATTTTAAGTAATGCGATCAAGTATACGCAAAAGGGATCCGTCACGCTGTTTGTGGAGAGTGAGCAGACGGGAGCGGACGAAATCCTTTTAAAAATGGCTGTGATCGATACCGGTATGGGAATCCGTCAGGATGATATGAAATACCTGTTTGACAGTTTTAAACGGGTCAATGAAGGCAGCACAAAAGGAATCGAGGGAACAGGCCTTGGACTTTCTATCTGCAGCCAGCTTGTAAATCTGATGGGTGGTCAGATCACGGTTGACAGTATTTATCAGAAAGGTTCTACATTTACGATTACGATTCCACAGAAAATTGTAAATGCCACGCCGCTTGGAAATCTCAATTATAATAGTTCATCAAGACATCAGAGATCCTCCTATAAAAAGAGTTTCGAAGCACCGGAAGCAAAAGTTCTTGTTGTGGATGACAATGATATGAATCTGCTTGTCGCTAAAAAACTGCTTCGGGAAACCAAAGTCCAGCTTGCATTGGCGCATAGTGGAATGGAATGTCTGAAGCTGACGGCAAAAAATAATTACGATGTGATTTTTATGGATCACATGATGCCAGAGATGGATGGTGAAAAAACCATGGATCTGGTGCGCAACCAGCAGGGTGGATTCTGCCGCAAAACGCCGATTATTGCGCTGACTGCCAATGCAATGTCTGGTGCAGAAGAAAAGTATCGTAAAATGGGATTTTCTGATTATCTTGCGAAACCGATCAATGGAATCCTTTTTGAGGCAATGCTTCTCCGTTATCTGCCAAAAGAGCGCATTGAATATATGATCGATCCGGATGAAGTCAGTGAGATGGACGGATTCCGTATTCTGGGCCAGAAGAAAAAGCAAAGGCTGATCGTCAGCACGGACAACGTTGTGGATCTGCCGAATGATGTGATCCGGCAGCTTGGAATACCGGTCATGCATTATTTTGTAAATACGGAATATGGGCATTACGAGGATATGGTGGAAATCCATTCAGACAGTCTGCTGTCTTATATTGAAAAAGATCAGTATGCTAAGTCGGAAGCACCGACAGTCGGGGAATATGAGACATTTTTTGGAAATCTGCTTGAGGAGGCGGAACAGGTACTGCATATCAGTATTGCTTCAGGATCCGGAAAGGGATTTGAGAATGCAAGCCAGGCGGCAGCCGGATTTTCCCATGTGCAGGTGTTTGATTCCGGTCATTTGTCGAGTGGTACAGGCCTGATGGTTATGCATGCGGCGAATATGGTGCTGAAAAATAAGGATCTGGATGAAGTATTACAGAGTCTGGAAGCAATACAGCCTAAAATACAGACAAGCTTTATTTTAGACAGTTCGAAACAGCTTTACCGCAGTGGACTTTTAAATAAGCAGGTATGGAAAATGACAGAGATGCTGCAGTGTCATCCGGTTCTGGCATTGCACAAAAAGAAAATTGTACCGGCAGCGATCTTTTTTGGAAATACACAGGATGTTTATAAAAAATATATACACGCGCAGATGGCGCGATGGTCGCCGATTGATCAGAAAGTCTTATTTATAACATCTGCGGGTTGTTCGAAAGAGACGAAAGATATGATTTTAGAGGAAGTGCAAAAGTATAAAAAATTTGATCAGATCTACATGCAGGAGGCATCAGCAGCGATTACAAGTAACTGTGGAGCCGGCTGTTTTGGACTTATTTATATGCTGCAGTAAAATTTGGTCTGAAAAACAGTATTGACATTTTAAGAAAGCGTGTTATACTCAGACACATAAAAATAGAATATGATCTTCAGGGCAGGGTGTGATTCCCTACCGGTGGTATAGCCCACGAGCCGTAAGGCATGATTCGGTGTAATTCCGAAGCCGACAGTATAGTCTGGATGAAAGAAGATATGGATAAGCAGGATTTAAAGGATCGTTTTAAACGGTTGGTAAGATAATGCATACATGGCTCTGAAATAGTTTTATTTCAGAGTCTTTTTATTTGTGACAATAGAATGTTCGCGGAGCGCGTATTTTATTGCTGCAAAAATTAGATATCCTGCCGGATATCAGAAACGGAAAAAAGTTTCGCATGGTATCCCGGTTTTTAAAATATGTCATTTTAGAAATCCCTAAAATCCGGTTTTAAGAAGCTCTGAACGATCGTGTTCAGAGCTTCTTTTTATGGCAATAGAATATTCCCGGAGCGTGTATTCTATCGTCATGAAGCAACAGAGATTGCAGATTTTATCTTGCAGGAAAGGGAAGGTATTCATGCAGCAGGAAAGATATATGCGCCGGGCAATGGAACTTGCAGAGCTTGGCAGAGGATGGACAAAGACAAATCCGGTGGTCGGTGCGGTTCTTGTAAAAGAGGACAGAATCATCGGGGAAGGCTATCATAAAAAATTTGGCGGACTTCACGCAGAGCGGGAAGCGCTGGCGGATTGCAGGAGCAGGGGAGAGGATCCGGCAGGAGCAGATCTTTATGTGACATTAGAACCGTGCTGCCATTACGGGAAAACGCCTCCGTGTACACAGGCGGTCATAGAAGCCGGGATCAGCCATGTGTTTGTTGGGGCGGAAGACATCAATCCGCTTGTGGCGGGAGCCGGGATCCGGCAGTTAAGGGAGCAGGGCATCCTGGTGACGGAAGGAGTTTTACAGGAGGAATGTGAGTACCAAAATCGGGTATTTTTTCATTATATCCAGACAAAACTGCCCTATGTGCGGATGAAATATGCGATGACACTGGATGGAAAAATAGCGTCGGCATCCGGAAAATCGCAATGGATCACCGGAGAGGCGGCAAGAGAACAGGTACACCGCATGCGGCATGAAATGACCGGAATCATGGTTGGGGCAGGCACGGTAATCGCGGATGATCCAATGTTAAACTGCCGTCTGCCGCAGACAAAAGACCCGGTCAGGATCGTCTGTGATACGACATTGCGGATACCGCTTAAGAGCCGGATCGTGCAGACTGCAGAGGAGCAGAATACCATCATTGCAACCTGCTGTCAGGATGAGGCGAAGATCAGGGAATATCAGAAATATGGATGCCGGATCATAGTGACAGAACATGCGGATGGAAAAGTGGATTTAAAAGAACTGATGCGGCAGCTCGGAGCAGACGGGATCGAGAGCGTATTGCTTGAGGGCGGTGCCATGCTGAACTGGTCGGCGTTAGAAGCCGGGATCGTCAATGAGGTGTATGCGTATGTGGCACCGAAACTGTTTGGCGGAGCAGATGCCAAAAGTCCGGTTGCAGGAATAGGCGTGGATTATCCCGATGACGCGTATTGCCTGGTCAGTCAGAGGGTACAGCAGGTGGGGGAGGACATTCTGATCGCCGGGGAACTGAAAAATAAATGAGAGGGAAACAGATACATAAGGTTTTGAACATACCGTAAAAAGCAGGGAGGGGAGAAAACTTGTTTACAGGAATTGTGGAAGAGGTCGGAAGGATCATAACAGCAGACCGGAAAGGCAATTCTGCCAGACTGAAAATAGAGGCAGAAAAAGTATTAGAGGATATCAAAATTGGTGACAGCATTGCCGTAAATGGAATCTGTCTTACAGTGACATCTTTTGGAAAAAACTATTTTACCGCCGATGTAATGCACGAAACGCTGCGGAGGTCATCGATTGGAGAAGCAGCGGCGGGAAGTCCGGTGAACCTGGAACGTGCGATGGCGGCAAACGGCAGATTTGGCGGTCATATCGTGACAGGACATATTGACGGAACCGGAACGATCTGTGAGGTCAAATCAGACGAAATCGCGATTTGTTATTCCATGAAAGCACCGGAGAAGATCATGCACTACATTGTTGAAAAGGGTTCTGTCGCGGTGGATGGGATCAGCCTTACGGTTGCAAAAACGACACAGACGAGTTTTATGGTGTCTGTCATCCCGCATACGGCGCAGTGTACGGTTCTTGCACACAAAAAGGCGGGGGATACGGTAAATCTGGAAAATGACTGTATCGGGAAGTACATTGAGCATTTTTTGAACCGGAAGAAAGAAAAAACAACGGAGAGTAAGATCACGAAGGAATTTTTACTTTCCAACGGATTTTGAAAGGAAGAAGTATAATGAGGAAATTTGATACAGTGGAACAGGCATTGGAAGAATTGAAAAAAGGAAAAATTATTCTTGTGACAGATGATGAAGACCGTGAGAATGAAGGGGACTTTATCTGCGCGGCAGAGTTTGCAACGACAGAAAATCTGAATTTTATGGCGACATATGGAAAAGGGTTGATCTGTATGCCGATGTCAAAGGAGATTTGTGAAAGATTAAAACTCCCGCAGATGGTGGCAGACAATACAGACAACCATGAGACCGCATTTACCGTATCGATCGATTATGCCGGTACAACGACCGGAATTTCGGCGGAGGAACGCGGCATGACAGCAAGGCACTGCATCAGTGAGGATGCAAAACCGGAAGACTTTCGCAGACCGGGACACATGTTTCCTCTGCTTGCAAAAAAGAATGGTGTGTTAGAACGTAACGGTCATACAGAAGCGGTCGTTGACCTGATGCGTCTTGCGGGCTTAAAAGAATGTGGACTGTGCTGTGAAATCATGCGTGAGGACGGAACAATGATGCGTACAACAGAACTCATGGAACTTGCAGAAAAATGGAATATCTGTTTTATCACGATCGCGGCAATTCAGGAGTACCGCAAAAAACATGAGAAACTGGTAGAGTGCGCAGCAGTCGCAAAACTCCCGACAAAATATGGAGAATTTAAAGCGTATGGTTATCAGAATATTTTAAACGGGGAACATCATGTTGCGCTGGTAAAAGGTGAGATCGGAGACGGAGAGGATGTGCTGTGCCGTGTACACTCCGAGTGCCTGACGGGAGATGTATTCGGATCCCTTCGGTGTGACTGCGGGGAACAGCTTGCTGCGGCAATGGAACAGATCGAAAAAGAAGGCCGCGGAATCCTGCTTTATATGCGGCAGGAGGGAAGAGGCATCGGGTTACTGAACAAGCTGCGCGCCTATACATTGCAGGAGGAAGGAATGGATACGTTAGAGGCGAACCTTGCGCTCGGTTTTGCAGGGGATGAGCGGGAGTATTACATTGGAGCACAGATCTTAAAAGATCTCGGAGTAAAAACACTGCGGCTTCTGACCAATAACCCGGATAAAGTTTACCAGTTGAAAGATTATGGCATGGAAATCAAAGAGCGCGTGCCGATCCAGATGAAGGCGACACCGTATGATCTGTTTTATCTGCGGACAAAACAGGAAAAGATGGGGCATATGCTTCGTTTTGAATAAGAGGATAAATATAATATTAAGTATCTATGGTATCAACCTGACATCAACATTATAAAAAAGGAGATAAAAAAATGAACGTTTTAGAAGGAAAATTAACAGGGGCAGAGGACATTAAGATTGGGATCGTGGCAGCGAGGTTTAATGAATTTATCGTGTCAAGACTGATCGGGGGTGCACTTGACGGGTTGAAGCGCCATGATGTACCGGAGGAGCAGATTGATCTGGCATGGGTGCCGGGGGCATTTGAAATACCGGTGATCGCAGAGAAGATGGCGGCAAGCGGAAAGTATGATGCGGTGATCTGCCTTGGGGCAGTGATACGCGGGGCAACGAGCCATTATGATTATGTGTGCAGTGAAGTTTCCAAAGGGATTGCAAGTGTTTCCTTACAGAGCAAAATTCCGGTTATGTTTGGCATCCTTACGACAGACAATATTGAACAGGCAATCGAGCGTGCCGGAAGCAAGGCGGGAAATAAGGGATATGAATGCGCTGTGGGTGCGATCGAGATGGTGAATCTGATGCGTGTAATGGAAAAGTAAAGAAGAGACCAGGCGGGGCCAGATGTTTCTGGATTCTAAGCTGCCTTAAAAATGGTTCGTTCCAGGATTCTAATTAAAAGGGAGCATCCCAAAGTTTGTGTAAACCTCCAAACTGATGTAAGATAAAATTACTCAGCTTGGAGGTTATTTTTATGGCAAGAAGAAAAGACAGCCCACAAAAAGCAGCAATGAGAGAAATTTGAAGAGCGTCTGAACGGACGCAACCTGTAAAACCAGCTTGTTTTGGGCAGGTCTTATTGACATGCCCAAAAACTCCTGTATAATGCAGATATGGGCAGAATCCGGAAAATCGACTCTGCCCATTTGTAACTATTCACAAATCTTATATCAGTTTTTAGCGTTTACACAAAACTTGAAACGGTCTCGGGGCTGTCAAACTATCTGATTAAAATCAGCAGTGTCTCAGCTCCTTTTTTATAGATTTTTCTATATCTTGAATGATTGCAAAACTGTATTACTGACTCAAGGTTCGAACCACATCCTTATATCGTTCCGATTTGCTTACTTTATCCTCTTTTGTGACACCGTAATATCTGTATATATCTTTATAGATACTCTGAAAGTTTTTAACCACCTTTTTATTTCCACCAGCCCCACCGCCAATATATGCATATTTTTTTTCGATAACAATATACATGGTATCATTGATATCATCAAATGCTTTTTTGAATTTATGAAAGTCAATATCAAATTCTGTCGAAGGGATTTCCATTGCCCTCTGCATTCGCTCCTCGCTTTGCCTGATATAAGCCTCCACATCTTTTGGCGATTCGCTCTTTAATTTAGGACATGCAGTAGATTCTCCTAATAATTCTGGAGCATATTGAATGATAAAAGAGGCTCTCATCTGCTGATATTCTTCTGGAAATTCTTCAGCATCCTTATCGACTTCAGCAAACCTATATCTATTTACGATATACTCTATTACTTCATCCAAACTATGACTTTCACATGAAAGGGTTTTATCCACATAGAACCGCTTAATTTTATTTTTTGCTCTTTGAATTTTCTGTTTTAGAGTAAGTTTTGCATTTTTCTTAAAAAAAATGGAGGTCGGTCCATCGGCTCCTCCAATAACAGAAACTGCGCTCGCGCTTTTTTTCATAAACACCTGTCCTATTCAAAATAAAATTTATCATCCTAATAAACTGGAATTTACGATACCTTATACATATCGTTTTTATAAAACATTATTGCATCTTTTTTATTTGCATTTTTTAAGACAATAAAAACATTATATACATCGGGAAATGGCGAAACCATACCCATACATGACATGCCAAACATTAGTCCATTTAGTTCTCTATATTCTGCCGGACTAACAATAAAAATCAATAATGGTATTATTCCAAGCACAAATGGTAATAGGCACATTACAATAAACCTTCTTCGCTTCAGAGGATATGATGCTAATGCAACAAATGATATCTTACCCGTTATTTTACCTATCGTAACCAGTGCGTTTCTCGGATAGACAATCCCATGTAACCACTCGTGTATCACCAAACAAATATACCCCAGGCAAAAACCAATCAAAATAAATACATGCGAAATAACAACTGTCTTGTTCATAACTGTTTTACACAGCATCGTTACAAACATTAAAATACATAATACCGCTGCAATAGGTGCCGCTTTTTTCATCATCTCTTCAATGCTCTGAGGTGTTTCTATTTTAACAGCATTCTTTGGTAAAATACCTGTCTGATACTCACTTATATCTTCAATAGACATTTTTAATTTTATCATTACCAATTCACCTCCAAAAAGAGTAACAAACTCCGATTGTTGCTTACATTATACTTCGTCCATCTCTCTAAGGACAGTGGGATGTTGTGATGAAAGTGAAAGAGATCGCTTACCTGTCAGACAATTCATCTTACTATATTTTTTGCACGATAAATTTACTGATTTAATATCTCTGCAATCGTGTTTGGTGCATATTTATTGAGTTCATGTCCTGCATTTGGAACGATGTGCAAAGTAGCTTGGGGTAGCAATTCTTTTAGCCTTTTAGAAGCCTTTAGATTGGTAGTATCCTTTTTGCCACACAAAATTGTTACTGGACAACGAATATTATTTAATTGCAAAGTAAAATCCAATGACCGCATAGAGTGAGCCAATTTTATGGTGCTGCTTTTTGATAGTCCCATACTTTCAAAAACCTTGTTTGGCATACAACGGAAGATAAGATTTTGAAAATCTATCAGTAAACTTGGAACTTTATATTGTGCGCCAATCAAAACCAGCGAATCCACTTTTTCCTCATGTCGAATAGCAAAATCAATCGCAAGAAGCGCACCTAACGAAAGACCGCAGATACGAAGCGGCTCTTTTACTTCTGAATACCGCTGTTCTAAATCACCCAAAATCTGCGAATAGGATATTTCATCTTCTGTTGAAGAAAAAAGTTCTGGGCAATCGACATCAGAAATTGATAGTTGTTGGACTACTTTTTTCCAGTCCTGTGCAGTTTGTCCCAACCCATGTAAAAAAACAGTTTTCATTAAACGCCTCCTAAGCTCAAGATAACCATCAATGCACAAACAAACTTGAATTTACTTGCTTTTCTTCTCTTTGCTGCGTCTCACTAATGCGATAAATAGTTCAATGACTCCGCCACATAGCCATATGATACCTAACGCAATATTTTCTGCCCAGAACCAAAACGGTGACATAACAATCCATGTAATCGCTAAAATAAAAATTCCCCTACTGCTCATGATTTTCCTCCTGAAACTCCGATTTATTGATTCCATTTTAACACAGGATATAATGTAATCAAAATTATTTTACAAAAAAACAAGCCCAATAGCAGCATCTTGCCACATATCGGACTTGTCTGTTATTTTGATTTTTTAATAAAGCTATCTGCCAAGTGTGTCAGAGATATTTTCGGAAGATTTCACTTCAGTACTTTCAGAGGATTTCATTTCTGTACTTTCAGAGGATTTTACCTCAGTGTTCTCAGACGATTTCACTTCAGTACTCTCAGACGATTTTACCTCCGTATTTTCGGACGATTTTACCTCCGTATTTTCGGACGATTTTACCTCCGTATTTTCGGACGATTTCACTTCCGTGCTTTCAGAAGATTTCATATCTGTCTTTTCCGAAGAAGGCATGTTCAGATTCCATGTGGATGCAGGGACTGGTACTTCGGTTGTTTCGGTCGGATCTTCTGTCTCTGTCTCATGGATCACATCCGGATCCTCATAGACAACCTCGTCTGCTCCGGCACGAAGCAGGATTCCTTTTGAACCGAGGACATTGACACTGATCGTATCGCCATCTTTTACGTTATCCAGACTTGTTGTTACCAGTGCAGAAGAAATATAGTTAGTAGGAACTTTCTCACCATTTACAAATATCTTTGCATTCTTGGTAAATCTTGAACCGTAAACAGCCAGGATATTGCGGTCAGAATTTTTGCGGATATTGGAGATTGTGACATCTTCCACATCCATTTGAAGGTCGGTAGCAGGATAGAGATCTTCGCCGCTGTAAGTATATCTTTTGCCGTAAAGTAAATCATACTGCAGATTCTCAAGACCATTTAAGTATGTCTCGGAATTGCGCTGTGTCTGATGATAACTAAACATGGTTCCTTCGTGGATACCTGCCTGATCTGTGATCTGGGAGAGAAGCTGGTATGCTGTAAGATCAGCATCCTCTTTTGGAAGTCCCATGTTATTCCAGGTGATGTATTTTGTCTTGAAAATATCACCGGATTTCATATCAGAATCAGAAAGTCCCATGGTAGGAAGATGATCACCGAACATAACAACGATGGTATCTTCACCGCGGCGGTCAACAGCAGTGATCAGGTCACCGATGAAATCATCTACTTCATGGATCATATTTACATAATATTCCCACTGATTGTTTGATTCCTCTGTGGCTGCGCCGGAAACTTTGATTGCCGGATCTGTTAAGATCTTTTCGGTCGGGTAATCACCGTGACCTTCTACAGTGATCGTGTATACAAAATCGGACTGGTCTTTTGTGGAGTCTAAAGCCTTTACCGTTTCCTGAACTAAGATATCGTCAGTTGGCCAGTTGCCATTTGGAGTGTACTGTGTGATGTTCATTAACTCCTTACTGGTGAAAGTATCAAATCCCATCATGGAAAAAGCATTGTTTCTGCTGTAGAAAGTAGCGGTATTGTTGTGTACTACATGTGTGCCGTAACCGATCTTTGACAGGTCAGATGCGATACTCTCACAGTCCGTCTGTTTTAAGATGGTTTTGTAAGGGTACTCACCGGTTCCGAAATACTGCATGCTCATACCGGTTAAAACTTCAAATTCTGTGTTTGCCGTACCTGCGCCGACAACCGGAACAGTGAGATATCCGGTGGAGTAATTGCTCTCTAAATTGTGAAAATTCGGGATCGGATCTTCGGACATATTTAAAAAGTTTACTTCGTAAGGATCTGTGAATGACTCTAACAGTACACAGATGATATTCGGTTCGCTGCCTTTAGAAACAGTGGTCTGTTCTTTGGAAGAATTAACCAGAGTTTCGATCGCATCGACCGTTTCCTCAGAATAATCATCCGGTTTGCTCATACCACGGCCAACCACACTGGTGGAAAAACCGTATACAAAACCATAATCGGCATAACCCTGAGCGATATTGGAAAAATAGGAAGCAAGGATGTTAGAACCCTGTGCAGCCTGTGTTGTGATCGGAAGTCCGACTAAAAGTAAAGAAGCGATCGCAACCGGACCTAATACAAAATGACGTTTTCCCTGATATTTTGGCCCTTTTGCAAAAAAGAAACCTAGAAATACGAAAAATGCAACGACAACGCCAACGACAAGAGTTGCCTCTTCTGCGGTAAAGTAGTTTGTGTTCTGCATTGCGAACAGATCAGAGATACATTTTAAATCGGTATAGCTGAAAGGTGTAACACGGTTTGAAAGAATCAGACCGTTGATCGTACCAAGGAACAGCCACAAACCGCTGATCAGTACACGCAGCTGTGCCCTGCACCGGAACAGATATACGATCGAGAGCGAAGCAAATACGATAAATGCGTTGTAAAGGTAAGCTAGTGTGTGATTATGTAAGAAAGAGATGGTAGAAAGGAAATCTCTTCTTGAAATCACTTCAATTGCGAACGTCAGCACGCATGCTAAAATAAAATGAAATACTAAGGAATATTTGTTTAAAAATGCAATCATTTTATAATATTTTTCGCTGTGCGGTTTTTTCTTTGGTAATTTTGAGCGGATAAGAGAAATCTTATCAAGACAAAACTGTAATTTTTCTTTCATAGTGACCTCCCAAAGTTTCATGTAATATCAAACTGTCTATCTGTAAACGGAAATGCTGTCATTTCCAGTATTTTGTAAAAGGTGTGTAAAAATCTTATTTTTGACACTAAGAGAATATATCGCTTCTCAGGTAAAAAATCAATCGGAAAGATGAATAAAAAAGAATGAACAATCTGTGTTTTTCTATGGAATATGAATAAAAAATGAACAAAATATGTCCAAAACAGGCAAAAACAGGAAGAAAATAGGGATTGCATGTGTGCAGAAGTTCTATTTATAATAAGGAAAGAAAATAAATAGAGCAGTCACAGATATAGGAAGACGCTGTCTGTACAGGCATGTGGAGACAGCAGTGTAGGAAAATGTTGAATTGGGAAAGGAGCGCTGCGTATGGGTGAGTTTACACATTTCAATAAGGAAGGAAATGCTGTCATGGTAGATGTTCATGCGAAGGATGACACCTACCGTGTGGCGGTGGCAGCCGGGAAAATATATGTCAATGAGGAGGTATATGCGGCAATCAAGGGACACACCGCAAAAAAAGGAGACGTCCTTGGAGTGGCGCGTATTGCCGGGATCATGGCGGCGAAGAAAAATTCGGAACTGATCCCTTTGTGTCATATCATCGCATTGACGGACTGTGAGATCCGCTATGAGATGCATGATGAGGAGCATTCGATCGAAGCATTTTGTAAAACGTCCTGTATCGGGAAGACCGGTGTGGAGATGGAGGCAATGACAGGCGTGAGTGTGACGCTATTGACCATTTACGATATGTGCAAGGCGATGGACCGTGGAATGCGGATTACTGATATTCATCTGATGGAGAAGGATGGCGGCAAGAGCGGGCATTATGTGTGTGAAGAATCATGCAGCGATTGAAAGCTGTGTCAAAGATTTCTGAAAGACAAAATATACAATGTTGTGTTAGAACAGGACGAAAGGAAAACATGATATGGACAATAAATATACAGTAGGAATTATAACAGCAAGCGATAAGGGTTCCAAAGGAGAGCGTGAGGATATCAGCGGAAGAAGGATCAGAGAGATTCTCCCGGCAGAAAACTACGAGGTCGTATCCTGTAAAGTGCTGCCGGATGAGCAGGAAGAATTGGAACAGGAAATGATCCATCTTGCGGATGAATGTAAATGCAATCTGATCTTAACGACAGGCGGGACGGGATTTTCCATGCGGGATGTGACACCGGAGGCAACGCTTGCGGTTTGTGACCGGAATGCACCCGGAATTGCTGAGGCAATCCGCGCCTACAGCATGACGATCACAAAACGCGCCATGTTAAGCCGTGGTGCGAGTGTGATCCGTGGACAGTCACTGATCGTAAATCTGCCGGGCAGTCCGAAGGCGGTGGAGGAGAGCCTGACTTATATCTTAGATTCGTTGGAACATGGGATGGATATCCTGTTAGGGAGAGATGGGGAGTGTGCACGGAGATGATAACGCTCTTTAGGCTGGAAAGCACCTGAAATGCATAGAGTTCTTCGCTGAATAATATCTTTTCATTCTCTGGGAATAATGTTATACTTAAGAAAAAATAACGAGGGCGTTACAGGAGTGATCCGTAATGTCCTTTTTTGTGGAACGGAATATCAGAACAGAAAGGCTGGAAATAACTATGATTACAGTAAATGCAATGGGAGATACCTGCCCGATTCCGGTAGTAAAAACAAAAAATGCAATTAAAGAGCTTAATGGTGCAGGTGTTGTGGAGACACTGGTGGACAATGAGATCGCAGTTCAGAACCTGACAAAGATGGCAAACCAGAAAGGTTATGGCGTAAAGTCAGAAAAGATTTCAGACGGACAGTATAAAGTGACGATGGAGATCGGGGAAGAGGCGGCAGCAGGGAACACAGCACTGTCGGCAAACGATGCGGCAGAGACAGAAAAAGAAGAAAACTGTGCTCCAAATGCGATCCATGGAAACACGGTTGTTGTGATCTCCGCAGATCATATGGGTGAGGGCGATGAAGAACTTGGAAAAGTACTTATCAAAGGATTTATTTATGCACTCACAGAGCAGGATGTGCTGCCACAGACAATACTTTTTTATAACGGAGGTGCAAAGCTGACCTGTGAGGAGTCGCCGACGTTAGAGGATTTAAAATCATTAGAGGCACAGGGAGTAGAGATTTTAACCTGTGGAACATGTCTGAATCACTATGGTCTTACGGACAAACTTCAGGTGGGAAGTGTAACGAATATGTATGTCATCGCTGAAAAAATGACACAGGCAGGAAACATTGTAAAACCATGATTTATCTGGATAATGCGGCAACTACATTTCCAAAACCACCGGAAGTGGAACATGCCGTCATGGCGGCATTTCATACAATTGGAAATGCAGGAAGAGGAGCGCATGCGGCAACACTGGATGCGTCGAGGATCATTTATGGAACCAGAGAGCGGCTTGCAGAGTTATTTCATGCGGAGGATGCATCTCGTATTGCGTTTACCGCCAATGTGACAGAGTCGTTAAACATTGCAATCCAGGGATTGTTTGAACCGGGAGATCATGTGATCACGTCAGTCTGTGAACATAATTCGGTATTGCGTCCATTGTATCTGATGGAGCAGCGCGGTGTGAAAGTAACCTATCTTCCGGCAGATTCTAAGGGGCGGATCGCATACGATGAACTGGAAAATGCATATGAGCCGGAAACGAAAGCGGTTGTAATCATGCATGCGTCAAATCTGACTGGAAATGTGACAGATTTAGAGCAGATTGCAGCATTTACACAAAAGCATCATTTGCTGTTTGTCGTTGATGCCGCCCAGACGGCGGGAGTCCTTCCAATCGATGTGCAGAAACAAAATATCGATGTACTCTGTTTTACCGGTCATAAAGGATTATTTGGTCCACAGGGAACCGGAGGCATTTATGTGCGAAAAGGTGTGGAAATCCGGCCGCTTTTCGCAGGAGGAACCGGAGTCCAAAGTTACAGCAGAACACAGCCAAAAGAAATGCCGACTCTGCTTGAAGCGGGAACTTTAAACGGACATGGAATCGCCGGATTGTATGCGGCTTTGGGATATCTGCAAAAGACCGGTATTGATAAGATCTACGGGCGTGAAATGGCGCTGGCAGAGCGTTTTTATAACGGCGTCAAAGACATTTCCGGGGTAAAGATTTATGGAGATTTTACAACAAAAAACAGAGTGGCAGTTGTCACATTAAATATCGGAGATATAGATTCCGGCAGTGTGAGCGACTGGCTCTGGGAGGACTATGAGATCGCCGTCCGCGCCGGTGCGCACTGTGCCCCACTGATGCATGAAGCACTTGGAACAAAAGCGCAGGGGGCGGTAAGGTTCAGCTTTTCCCATTTAAATACGGAAGAGGAAGTGGATACTGCAGTGAAAGCTGTGAGGGAGATCGCGGCGGGATAAGATTTGAAGAAAAAAGCTGCATGGACAGGCAGGATTGCGTATCTGTGAAGATGAACTTATTTTTGAGTGCAATAATTTTTTGGAGGCGTGCAGATGGAACAGCAGAAAGACGAAAAAATCATATTTTGCAAGGGTGGCGGCTGCACCGCAAAGCTTGGAGCAGGGATTTTGAGCAGGGTGTTAGAGCGTCTGCCTAAAGGACCGGCGGATGAGAATCTGTTGATCGGCTACGATAGCAAGGATGATGCGGCAGTTTACCGTATCTCTGATGATACGGCGATCGTACAGACGCTCGATTTTTTTCCGCCGATGGTGGATGATCCATACACTTTTGGTAAAATTGCTGCGGCAAATGCGCTCAGTGATATCTATGCGATGGGCGGCGAGGTAAAAACGGCGTTAAATATCGTATGTTTTCCTGAGAGCATGGATCTGAATGTTTTGGGGGAGATCATGCGCGGGGGATCAGAGAAAGTCATTGAAGCTGGTGGAACGCTTGCGGGTGGTCATTCGATCGCTGATGCGGATGTGAAATATGGACTTTCTGTTATGGGAACCGTGCATCCGGATAAGATTTATCCCAATAATCAGGGAAGACCGGGGGATAAATTGATCCTGACCAAAAAACTTGGCGTCGGGATCGTCTGTACTGCAAACCGCGTGAAAGAGGCATCGGACGCGGCGATGGAACAGGCGGTTGCATCCATGACTATGTTAAATAAATCAGCTTCCCATATCTGCCATTCGTATGAGATCCACGCATGCACGGATGTGACAGGATTTGGATTTTTAGGACATCTGCATGAAATGATGGATGGAAAATTGTCCTGCCGTATTTTTGCAGATCAGATCCCGGTCATAAAGGAAGCGCTCGATTACGCGGATGAGTTTTTACTGACGGCAGCAGGACAGAAAAACCGCAATCATGTAGGCGAATTTGTATCATTTGAAAATGTATCGTTTGCCATGGAGGAAGTGCTGTTTGACCCGCAGACTTCCGGAGGACTTCTGATCGCGGTGGAAAGCCAGCAGGCGGAAGCGCTTTTCGAGGAATTAAAACAGGCGGGACATCCGGTAGCCATTGTTGGAGAGATCATTCCAAAAGCAGAAAAAGAAATTTATGTTGGTGTGCTGTAAAAAATATTTTTAATTCATAGGAAATTACGTCCTATGTAAAAAGCCCTCCGGGCGGGATGCGCATTTCGCGGAGCAGAAGTTAGCTGTAAACAGCACCGCTCGAGCGCGAAAGAGTCGCAAGCGACTCTTTATTACAAGAAAAATCGAGAAAAAATTCCGGTATAAATATATGAGAGAAAAGAAAAATTACAGGATTATTACGTTTCATACAACTTCAGCGGCGATGGCAATGGAAAAATACTGCGGGGAAAATCATATCAACGGACGTCTGATTCCTGTGCCAAGGCAGCTTTCTGCAGACTGCGGTCTTGCGTGGCGGATGGAACCGGCAGAATATGAACAGAAAAAAGAGCAGATCCATACATTTGGAATCGAAACAGATCAGAGTGTTGAACTGGTGATTTGAGGGATTGCCTGAGAAAACAGGAGTGTTTAAAAGAGGGAAAATACATGAGACAGAAACCATTCATCATAGTAAGAGGCGGCGGTGATCTTGCCACCGGAACCATTCACAGACTCTGGGCGGCAGGATTTCCGGTACTGGTGTTAGAGACAGACCACCCGGCGGCGATCCGCCGTCAGGTAGCCGTCTGTGAGGCAGTTTATGAGGGCAGCGCCATGGTAGAGGGCATGGAAGCAGTGCTGATCAAAGATACTGCAGAGGCAAAAAAAGTGATCGATACCGGGAAAGTCCCATTGATTGTAGATCCGGATGGAGCAAGTATTACGGCATTAAAACCGGATGTGGTCGTAGATGCGATCTTAGCCAAGAAAAATCTTGGAACGAACCGTTCTATGGCACCGCTCACGGTGGGATTAGGTCCTGGATTTACGGCGGGGGTAGATGTCGATATCGTCATCGAGACCATGCGTGGGCATAACCTTGGTCGAATTATCCGTGAGGGATCAGCCATTCCAAATACCGGAATCCCAGGCAATATTGGCGGTTATACGGCAGAGCGTGTGATTCATGCGGGAGCGGAAGGAATCCTTTATAATGTGCACAAGATCGGTGATATCGTGGAGCAGGGCGAAGAAATCGCCTATATCGCGGATGAAAAAGAAAACCGCAGATATTCCGTGACCGCCACGATACCTGGCATTATCCGTGGACTGATCCGTGATGGATACCCGGTTACAAAAGGCTTTAAGATCGCGGACATTGATCCACGTAAAAGTGAGCTGTCAAATTGTTTCACCATTTCGGATAAAGCACGCTGCATTGCGGGCAGTGTGCTTGAGGTTGTCTGCGCATTTGGCAGTAATATTTTATCATAAAAACAGAAAGGGGCATACGCTTCATGAAACTGATAAAAACAGAAGATGCGGTCGGTCAGGTTCTCTGCCACGACATTACCCAGATCATTAAAGGTGTCACAAAAGATGCGGTTTTCCGCAAGGGGCACATTATCACGGAGGAAGATATCCCGGTACTTCTGAGTGTCGGAAAAGATCATATTTACATCTGGGAAAAAGATGACACGATTCTTCATGAAAATGAAGCAGCGCAGATCCTTTATGAGATGTGTAAAAACGACCATATGCATCCGTCAGATGTTAAGGAGGGAAAAATTGAGCTGATTGCAGACTGCAACGGACTGTTAAAAGTTGACAAAGAAAAATTGAAAAAGGTGAACAGCTTCGGTGAAATGATGATCGCCAGCCGCCACGGAAATACACCGGTGAAGGCGGGGGACAAGCTTGCAGGAACCAGAATTATTCCACTTGTCATCAAAAAAGATAAAATGGAACGTGTAAAAGCAATTTGTGCGGATGCCCCGATTTTTACATTAAAGCCATTCCATAAGAAAAAAGCTGCGATCATCACGACCGGAAATGAGGTTTATCATGGAAGGATCGAAGATACTTTTACACCGGTCATCCGGGAAAAGCTGGCAGAATATGATACAGAAGTCATTTTTCATGAAACTTTTGATGATGATAATCAAAAGATTACGGATGGATGTCTTGCGGCGATCGAGGCAGGGGCAGATCTTGTGATCTGTACCGGAGGCATGAGTGTTGATCCGGATGATAAAACCCCGCTTGCCATCAAAAACACGGGGGCAGAGATCATTTCTTACGGTGCACCGGTACTGCCTGGAGCGATGTTTCTGATTTCCTATTACAACGGAAATGTTCCGATCCTTGGTCTGCCGGGCTGCGTGATGTATGCAAAGCGCACAATCTTTGATCTGGTACTGCCACGCATTATGGCTGATGATAAAGTGACAGCAGAAGAGCTTGCGGCGCTTGGAGAAGGGGGACTCTGCCTAAACTGTGACCACTGTATTTACCCGAATTGTGGATTTGGAAAGGGCTGGTAAACGAGTCTATGAAAGATAAGGCAGGCAGGGAGATCGACTACTTGAGAATCTCCATTACCGACCGCTGTAATCTGCGTTGTAAGTATTGTATGCCGGGTGATATAGAGACGACAGATATGGAAAATCTGCTGACCTACGAGGAGATCGTTCAGGTGACAGAGACGGCGGCAGCACTTGGAATCCGGCATATCCGCCTGACTGGCGGGGAACCGTTAGTGCGCCGCGGCTGTGTGGATCTGGTAGAAAAAATAAAAAATGTTTCCGGTATTGAAACGGTTGGAATGACCACAAATGGGGTTCTGCTTGCAGAGTATGCAAAGGCTTTGAAAGAGGCTGGACTGGACAGTGTGAATGTCAGTCTTGATACTTTGGATGAAACAGAATTTCAAAGACTGACGGGACGGGATGAATTAAATGCAGTGTTGGCAGGAATCAATGCTGCAAAAGAAGCACAAATTCCGGTAAAGATTAATACCGTGCATTATCAGCATCTTGACTGGAAATCTATTCTTGATTATACAAATAGAGTGCAGATTCCGGTGCGTTTTATCGAGATGATGCCGATCGGGTATGGGGCAGCGTATACTGGAGGCTCCAATGAAGAATTGTTTCGGCAGATCGAGGAGTGCTATGGGAATGTATCAGAAGCCGGAACTGTGAGAAGCAGGGAAGGCGAAAAATATAGTGCAGATATCCGGGATTTGTCGTACACGGAAGAGAAGCAGCAATCCGGAAAACATGGCGCAGGTCCTGCAGCTTACTACCGTTTTCCGGGATTAAATATGGATGTCGGTTTTATCAGTGCCATGCATCATAAATTCTGCAGATCCTGCAACCGCATCCGGCTCACTTCGGAAGGATATTTAAAACTATGCCTCTGTTATGAAAAAGGCGTTGATTTAAGAGCCGTTCTCCGGGATCCGGGGAAAAAACAGACATTGCAGGAAGTGATGAAAAAGGCAATTTTTGAAAAACCAGCGGAGCATTGTTTTGAACAGGTCTCTGAAATGACAGAGCACAATGCAATGGTGCGTATTGGTGGATAATGCAACGGAGTGAATTGATTTACAATGAAAATGCAGGTAGAAATGTAATTCTGACGAGAATGGGTGAAATTAATTATAATTAAATGAAAAACACCCAAAATACGCAATGAAATGAGTGGAAAATGGCAGAAATGGGCGAAAAATACATGAACGAACTGCATTCGCCCAATCGACCGTAAATGAGCAGAATATGTAAGCAAAAATGGGTAGGAATATGTAGTAATATAGAGAAATCGCCCAATCACTGATATGAGAAACAAAAATTCCAAAGTATTTATAAAGGATTGAAAATACCTGCAATGAAACGGATGAAAAACATCAGAAAATGGAGCAATCATACATGGGAATCATAAAAGGAATTTGTATCAGCAAAGAAAGAGGAACAGAAAAGCATGAGGTGGCAGAAGCCGGGTTTGTCAAAGACTGGGGCATCCAGGGCGATGCACATGCAGGAAAATGGCACAGACAGGTCAGTCTGCTTTCCTTTGAAAAAATAGAAGAATTTCGTACAAAAGGTGCAGACGTTGCGTTCGGAGCATTTGGAGAAAATCTGATCGTGGAGGGATATGATTTTAAGAATCTTCCGGTCGGTACGAGATTTCGCTGCGGAAAGGTGCTGCTTGAGATGACACAGATCGGAAAAGAATGTCACTCCCATTGCCAGATTTATCAGAGAATGGGAGAATGTATCATGCCACATGAAGGTGTTTTTGCAGTTGTGTTAGAAGGCGGCACGATTCATGTTGGGGATGAACTGCTGTTGCAGGAATCATGATGTGATAGAAATACAATATAAGGAGAATGCCCTATGAAAGAAATTGTGGAAGCTCTTAAGAAAAGGATCAGCGAAAATAAAAACAGTATGCTTGTCACTGTGGTAGCGGGACGCGGTTCAATCCCGCGAAAAGCAGGTGCCTATATGGTAGTCGGAGAGGATGGCAGAGTGACCGGAACGATCGGCGGTGGTAATCTGGAATACCAGGCAACGCTGATGGGACAAAAACTTCTCGCGGAAAAGAAAAATTATCTGCATGAGTATAATCTTGGTCAGGAAAAATCTGCAGAACTTGGAATGGCATGCGGCGGAAATGCGACAGTGCTGTTTTATTTTGTGGATGCCCGGGAAGATGCCGCATGGATCAGACAGATGGAAGAGGCAGAAGAAAAAAGAGAAGCATTCTGGATCCTGATGCCGTTAGAGGAAGGGAAAATAAAAATACTGCCAGAGTTTCAGACTTTTGCGCATCAGTCTGTGACAGAAATAGATGGAGCACGTTTCTATGCAGAACAGTTTTCTTATGATGGAAAAGTATACATTTTTGGGGGCGGGCATTTAGCGCAGGAACTTGTTCCGGTGTTGTCACATCTTGGTTTCAGATGCATTGTTTCAGATGACAGGGAAGAATTTACGAAGCCGGAACTGTTTCCGGGAGCGGAAGAGATACGGTTGATTGATTTTGGAAAACTGGAAGAAACATTTACGATTCACCCGGAGGACTACATTGTGGTCGTTACAAGAGGACATCTCTGTGATACAGATGCAGAACGCTTTGGACTGAAAACTCCTGCCGGGTACATTGGTGTTGTAGGAAGCAGGAAAAAGACAAAATTTGTCACCGATAAATTACTGGCAGAAGGATTTACCGAGGAACAGCTTGAGCGTGTGACAGCACCGATTGGAATTGAAATCGGAAGTGAAACTCCGGCGGAGATCGCGATCAGTATTGCAGCACAGCTTATTGAGGTGCGGTCTAAAAAGAAATGAAAAAATTAAAAATAAATTTAAAATCTATAAAAAGACATGATATTAATAGCACTTAAAATATAAATGAAAAGAAAAGAGGAAAAACAAATGAGGAAGAAATGTGTGTGTGTATTACTTTCTGCAGCGATGGCAATGACCATGTTTGCCGGATGCGGAAACAAGGATCAGGCGTCAGCAGGTGAGACTAATACGGTGGCTTCCGCAGATGCAGAAAAATCTTCTGAGACAGAGGGCGCAGAAGTAAATGCTGACGAATCATCAGGCGCAGATATGTCAGCAACGGAGGCGGCAGAGGAAACTTCAGAAGCAGCAGAAACAACTGCAGCAGAGCCTTTTGAGGCGACCACGGTAACGGTATTTGCAGCGAAAAGTTTAAACACGGTTATGGAAGAGCTGATCGCAGAGTATAACAAAACGCAGCCGAATGTATCTATCGTGGGAAGTTATGACAGTTCAGGTACCCTGATGACACAGATCGAGGAGGGAGCAGCCTGTGATGTATTCTTTTCCGCAGCACAGAAACAGATGGATCAGCTTCAGGATGAGGACGGACTGGCTGTTGACGGAACCAGACACAACGTTGTAAACAATCAGGTCTGCGTGGTCACATGGAAAGGAAGTGGAACGGAGGTAACCGGACTTTCTGATATTGGAAAAGCAAAGAGCATTGCGTTTGCAGACGGTTCTGTTCCGGTTGGAAAATATACCAGACAGGCAATGGTAAATGCAGGAATGCTGGACAAAGTGGACGATGTTTCACAGATCACGACATCGGAAATCCAGGAAGCACTTGGCGGTGTGGAAATTAACGAGTGTGCCAATGTAGGTGCGGTAACGGCTGCGGTTGCAGAGGGATCGAATGAAGTCGGAACCGTATATTATTCAGATACTTACGGTTTTGAGGATCGTCTTCAAATTTTAGAGGTGGTTCCTTATGAGCTGACAGGAAATGTTATTTATCCGGTAGCACAGATCATCAATAAAGAAGCAGATGAGTTAGAGCAGAGTGCTGCGGAGGATTTTATCAATTTCCTGACTTCAGACGACGCAAAAACGATCTTCCAGAAATACTATTTTGATACAGATGTTGAATAAAGATTAAATTTTTTAAACAGCCGTTTATTTTCAAACCAATAAAGACAGTGATTGAGACAGTAGATTTTATGCTGCAAAAATGATCAGGATAAAAGATGGATGATAAATGGCTGTCTGAAAATTTAAAATGAAAACAGGAGGCAGTTATGAGTCAGTTGGCAGCATATTTAAGCGGACTTGACTGGAGTCCGCTTTTAATCTCGTTAAAGACCGGAATTGTAGCAACCATTATTTCGTTTTTTTTAGGAATCTATGCAGCGCGAAAAGTTGTGAAAGCAGGACCGCGTGTTAAGGCGGTTGCAGATGGAATTCTGACACTGCCGATGGTGCTGCCACCGACGGTAGCCGGGTTTTTCCTGCTGTTGCTGTTCAGCCTCAGGAGACCGTTTGGAGCATATCTTTACGATAGATTTGATTTTAAGGTGGTACAGACATGGCTTGGCTGTATCCTCGCGGCGACGGTAATCGCATTTCCACTCATGTACCGGAATGCCAGGGCAGCGTTTGAGCAGATCGATGTAAATCTGATCTATGCGGCACGGACACTTGGGATGCCTGAAATTAAAATTTTCTGGAAAGTGGTCGTTCCGGCAGCGGGACCGGGTATTGCATCCGGAACCGTTTTAACGTTTGCAAGGGCTCTCGGTGAGTATGGCGCAACCTCAATGCTTGCGGGAAATATTCCGAAAAAAACGAGTACGATCTCACAGAAAATTGCAATGGTCATCCAGGACGGCGACTATGCGACAGCGGGATTCTGGGTGATTGTGATATTAGTGATTGCATTTGTGGTCATATTTTTATTAAATATCATTACGGCAAAAAATATGAAACATGTGAGCAGATGGTAGGGCAGTCAGGAGGAAAAAGGAAAGCAGCATATAAAATATGCGACAGATGGTGAGGCAGGAGGACTGTGATGAGTCTGAAAGTAAATATAAAAAAGAGGCTGGGGAACTTTAATTTAGACGTCGCGTTCGAGACCGAGCGTGGCGTATTTGCGATTCTTGGGGCATCCGGATGTGGAAAGAGCATGACACTAAAATGTATAGCCGGAATTGAGACGCCGGACGAAGGACGGATCGAATTAAATGGCAGAGTTTTATACGACTCTGCAAAAAAGATCAATCTCACCCTGCAGAAACGGCGTGTCGGTTATATGTTTCAGGACTATGCCCTGTTTCCGAATATGACGGTCGAACAGAATATCAAAGCCGGCATGGGAAAACATCCGGAGGAAGAAAAAGTAAGATCTTATATCAACCGTTTCCGTTTAGAGGGGCTGGAAAAACATTACCCCGCACAACTTTCCGGCGGGCAGAAACAGCGTGTGGCAATGGCGCGGATGATTGCTTCTGAGCCAGATATCCTGCTTTTGGATGAACCATTTTCTGCGCTTGACAGTTACCTGAAATGGGAGCTGGAGCAGGAAATGCGAGATATGTTAGCGGAGGTGCAAAAACCGGTACTTTTTGTTTCACACAACCGGGATGAGGTTTATCGTCTGTGCAGCGTGGTAAGCTGCATCGACCATGGAAAAATGGAGGTCATAGAGAAAACAAAAGAATTTTTCCATAACCCGAAAACAAAGACGGCGGCAGTGTTATCCGGATGTAAGAACATTTCTGCAGCAGAAATTGTGGATAACAACCATATAAAAGCGCTTGGCTGGGGGATAACCCTTTGCGTTTCGGAGATTCCGGAGGAAACAAAGGCGGTTGGTATCCGGGCACATTCGTTTTATCCGGTGAATGCAGAGCAGATATCTGGCAAAGAGAGTGCAGCAAATGAATCTCGTGTGAGTGTGATACAGGAGGGAACGGGCTTTAAAAAGTATAGGAACCCTGTACAGGAGGAAAATATTTTTAAAATTGAGGAATCCCGTATCATTGAGGATCCGTTTGAGTGGAATATTTCATTTCGTCCATCGAAAGAGAGCGGGTGGCTTCAGTGGAAAATAGCAAAAACAGAACAGGAAGATTCGCCAGGACCGATCCCGCCGGCTCTGGCAGTGCATGCAAAGGACATTTTATTGTTAAAGGACAATGCCTATGAATAACAGACAACTGACTATTTTCCGTACAGTGTGTGAAGAGGGAAGCATGACAAAGACGGCCGAAAAACTATATATGACACAGCCTGCGGTGAGTCAGACCATCAAGGAATTAGAGCAGGAGAGCGGTGTCTGTTTTTTAGAGCGCTATAACCGTAAAGTGGTGCCGACGGAGAGCGGCAGGCTTCTATATCAGTATGCATGCCATATCCTTGGATTGTATCAGGATTTGGAACAGCATTTAAAAGAAACGGAAGGGGTGCGGACAATCCGTATCGGTGCAAACCTTTCTGTCGGCGTGAAAATGCTGCGTGGATTTATCCGTGCATTTGAAAAAAAGTATCCAGATATCCAAGTGAAAGTAACGGTTAGCGGGTCAGTGCGGCTGATGGAACTTTTAAAAACGCATCAGATCGATCTGGGATTGATGGAAGATCTGCCTGGCGAGACCGACTATATCCAGGAGCCGTTTGCAAAGGACCGGACACTGATCGTTGCGGCACCGGATCATCCACTGGCGGGGAAGGAGCATGTCAGATTTGAGGACCTGAAAAAAGAAAATTTTCTTCTGCGGGAAAAGGGAGCCGGGGTACGTGACCGTTTTGAAGCCATTTTAAGGACAAAAGACTGTGTGATCGATCCGCTCTGGGAGAGCCGGAGCACGAAAGTACTTGTGCAGGCGGTGGAAGATGGCTTTGGTATTTCTGTGCTGCCATATTGTCTGATTGAGGAATATTTAAAAGAAGGCCGTCTGGCGGAAATAAAAGTGGAAGATCTTTGTCTTGAAAGAAATTTAAATCTGGTATATCATCCACATAAGGTATGGAATGATCCACTCCGTGATTTTATGGATATTGTGCGCTGGTATGGGCATGATGAGATTAGAGCGATGAAAACAACCGATGGTATGTTTCACGGGCAGACTGATACGAACACGCTGTTGCTGTAAAATAAAAAGAACAGGTTTCCTGAGGTGGAAACGCTGTCCTTTTCTATGCTATAAATGTGTGTGTGTATATAGCAATTAAAATGTATCATGGATTTGATATAACTTCAAATAGGATAAAATTATAGAAAACATAAGTAAATACTTATGAGAGAAACGGAGATATGATATGAACCTGTTAGACATCATCGGACCTGTGATGGTCGGTCCATCCAGCTCCCATACGGCAGGAGCCGTCAAGATCGGGAGAGTCAGCCGTAAGCTGCTTGCGGAAGAAGTAAAAGAGGCAAAAATATATTTTCACGGTTCCTTCCTTGCAACGGGAAAGGGACATGGCACGGATAAGGCGCTGATCGCTGGACTTTTGGGCATGCAGGTGGATGATCCGGCAATCCCGGACAGTTTTCGGATTGCAGGCGAAAGAGGAATGGATTTTTCCTTAGAGGGGATTGATCTTGGTGATGTGCATCCCAATTCAGTGAAAATGAATCTGACAGGTGTTTCCGGGCGTACACTCGAAGTGGTTGCGGCTTCGATTGGAGGCGGGCGGATACAGATCTGTGAGCTTGACGGGATCACTGCCAATTTCAGCGGCGATTATCCGACACTGATCGTGCACAATATCGACCAGCCGGGACATGTCACCGAAGTGACTTCCATGCTCGCACACAAGGGTGTCAACATTGCAACAATGCAGCTTTACCGGAAAAGCAGGGGTGGCAGCGCCGTCATGGTCATAGAGTGCGATCAGGAAGTGCCAAAAGAATCACTTGCATGGCTGGAGCGGTTAGAGGGCATATTAAAAGTGACATATTGCAGTCTTGTGGAAGAGTAGAATTTATCATAAGAAAGTAGGAACATTTCATGTATGGATCATTACAGGAATTATGCGAATTAGAAGAAAAATCCGGGAAACCGTTCTGGAAGATCGTGCAGGAGGACGACCGCAGGGAGCAGGGGATCACGGAGGAAGTATCATTTGAGCAGATGCGCGCGATGTATCAGGCGATGAAAGATGCGGATGCGCGTTATGATGAAAAATTAAAATCCGAGAGCGGACTTGTCGGTACGGAAGGCAAAAAGATGATGGAGGCGAGGGCAGAGGGAACTTTGCTCTGTGGAGATTTTATCGGGAAAGTCATGGAGAAGGCATTAAAGACCAGTGAGTCAAATGCATGCATGAAGCGTATTGTCGCGGCACCGACTGCCGGTTCGTGCGGAGTTGTACCGGCGGTATTTTTGAGTCTGCAGGAAGAAAAAGGCTATTCTGAGGAAAAAATGGTGGAAGCACTGTTTGTAGCAGCCGGGATCGGCGGAGTGATCGCAGAGCGTGCTTTTCTGGCAGGTGCAGCGGGAGGCTGTCAGGCAGAGATCGGTTCTGCGTCTGCGATGGCAGCGGGCGGAGTTGTGCATTTATCAGGCGGCAGTGCAAAAGAGATCGCAAATGCAGCGGCACTGGCTTTAAAAAATCTGTTGGGACTTGCCTGTGATCCGGTTGCCGGTCTGGTGGAGGTGCCGTGCGTGAAACGAAATGTGATGGGCGCAGTCAATGCACTGACATCGGCGGATCTGACGAGTGCGGGAATCTTCAGCAAGATTCCGCCGGATGAGGTGATCGATGCGATGCGGAGTATCGGAAGAAGCATGTCCGAGGATATCCGTGAAACAGGAAAAGGCGGACTTGCGGGAACACCGACCGGAGTGGAGATCCGTGAGCGGATGGCCGGGGGCAGAACGCAGGAAGCATGATGCCGTAGATGGAAAAAATGAGATAAATCGGTTTTGGTTATTTGACAAGGCAACACACATGACTGACCTGTTTGACAGGTGGGTTGTGATGGTGTTGCTTTTTTTGCGTTATAGAAATTTTCTAAATTTTATGAATAAATTTGTTGACAATATCGTAACATAGTGCTATGGTTAGTTACACAAGTAATGAACCACATAACAAACCAACCACATAATGCCAACGGAATCTTATCAGGAATGAAATTGAAAGAAAGGAGCCACCATGCATGAATGAAATCTTAACGCAGGAGAAATCCATTTATCTGCAGATCGCAGAAATGATCGAAACAGATATTTTGAGGGATATTCTTCTGGAGGAAGAGCGTGTGCCGAGTACCAATGAGCTGGCAAAGTTATATGCGATCAACCCGGCGACTGCGGCGAAAGGCGTGAATATATTGGTAGATGAAGGAATCTTATATAAGAAAAGGGGAATCGGCATGTTTGTAGCAGAAGGGGCAAAAGAAAACATTTTAAACCGCAGGCGGAATGAATTTTTTGATCACTATGTCAAAAAATTGTTAGAGGAAGCGGCAAGCATTGGACTTGATAAAAATGAGGTCATTAAACTGATCCAGTCAGCAGATCAATAAGGGGGAAGATAAAATGGAAAATAAGATGGAAGCAATCATCTGCAGTAATGTCAATAAGAGTTATGGGAAAAAAGAAGTTTTAAAAAATATAGATTTTACACTGGAAAAAGGAAAGATCTATGGTCTGATCGGAAGAAACGGTGCTGGAAAAACAACATTATTATCGATTTTATCCGCACAGAATCCGGCGACGGAGGGAAATGTGACCTGGAACGGCGAAAAGATATGGGAAAACAGAAAAGCATTAGATCATATCTGTTTTTCCAGAGAACTTTCAACCAACCTGTATGGAAGTGGTGTCAGTTCATTAAAAGTAAAAGAGTATTTAAAAAATGCATCTTACTATTATCCGAACTGGGATCAGAAAATGGCAGATGAGCTGATTGAAAAATTTGAGCTGAATACGAAACAGCGTATCAACAAAATGTCGAAGGGTATGCTTTCCATGGTAACGATCATTGTGGCGCTTGCCAGCAAAGCGGATTTTACTTTTTTAGATGAGCCGGTAGCGGGGTTAGATGTCGTGATGCGCGAGTACTTTTACCATAAACTGATGGAAGAATACACCGAAACAGGCCGTACCTTTGTGATCTCCACACACATTATCGAGGAGGCAGCGGATCTGATGGAGGAGGTCATCATGATCAAGGATGGCAGCCTTTTACTGAAAGAAAATACACAGGATCTGCTAGAGAGAAGTTATCATGTCAGCGGACTTGCGGAAGTGGTAGATCAGGCAGCGGAAGGTTATGAGAAACACCACGAGGAAAAAATGGGACGCAGCAAGAGCGTGACGATCCTTTTAAAAGAAGGCCAGGAGCTGCCAAAGGGCTATGATGTGACGATCCAGCCGATCAGCCTGGAAAAATTATTTGTTTCACTGTGCGGATTAGATGACTAGGAAATAGCGGGAGGAATGGAAAATGGAACAGTCTAAAATGATAATAAAAAGGAACCTGCTTTTCTGGGGAAAATATGGAATACAGATGACAGCCATCCTGATTGGATTTGTTTTGCTGTACGGTTTGTTTTTCAGTATGGGTGAGAGTGCTGACAGTGGATTCTGGCAGAGCGCTAATTTCTTTGCGGTCCTGATCGGCATCATGTTTAACTATATTGGACCGATCAGTTATGGAGGAGCCTATATTCCGATGGTGCTTTCATTTGGATCAGGCAGAAAGGAAGCTGCATGGGGTGCGCAGCTGTTATATGCGGGCTATGCGGTGACTGCATATCTGTTTATCCTTTTTACGGGATATATGTCCGCAGGCAGAATGGATGGATTTAAGAATATACTGATCGCGGAAGCATTTGTTTTGTGTATTGCATTCGGTCAGATCTGCGCTGTTCTGCAGATGCGTTATGGAAAAAAGGGAATAGCAGTCGGCATCATTGTGACAGTTGCAGTTGTGATGGGTATTGGTGCAGGTTTTATTATGGGCAGCGATCTGGCGGATACGCTGACTGCATGGTTTCAGGGACAGTCCGGCAGTGTTATTTCGATGGGACTTTTGATCGGTGCAGTAGTAGCAGCTGCGCTGTATGCGGTCAGTCTGGTCATGATGCTTCGCGTTGTATCGAAGTATGAAGTCCGGGTATAAAACAGAGTATTTTGTGTAGAAGACTGGGACGACAGAGCAACGGGAGTATTTTATACACAAAATGAAAACCGTATGAAAGGGGTAGCGTGGGAATGACAGGTAATTTTTTGATACAGTGTAAGACAAGAAAAATGGAAGTGCTGCAGTTCCTTGCAGTTGCATTTGGCAGCTATGTATTTGGAATCATTGTTATGATGATCATCCGGGCAAATACCATGGAAGAAAATGAGTGTGTCACTCTTGGAATGTTGATCGCGATGGCAGCACTGGTATTTATGCATTTCTTTGGTATCATATTTTCTTTTGTCGGGGAATTTAATATGGCAATTTCCATGGGAGCGACAAGAAGAGCATATGTGGGAAGTTATGCATTGTTTAATATGGCAGAACTGGCAGGATTAGAACTGTTACTGTTCGTGCTTGGGAAGATAGAATCCGCCCTGATGCGCGTGATTTATCCGCAGTGCGAAGTGATACTTGACCTCACACAGTATTTTCAGTGGAAATATCTTCTGGCAGTGATTGTGGGAATGACGATCGTTGAACTGTTTTTAGGGGCTGTAACCCTGCGGTTTGGAATGAAAGCATTCTGGGCAATCTGGGCGATCTGGATGTTTGTCACACTTGTGCCGGCGAAATTAATTGAAAATGAAGCACTGGCAGCAAAGATGCATCAGTTTGGCATGCAGATCGGATTCGGAAATATCGTGCAGTATCTGGTTGTCGTTGGAGTCATAGCCGCAGTCATTATGGCAGTGCTGGGGTGGAATTTTCTGAAAAAACAGAGTGTAACGGTGTGAGAATGTCAGAACTGGAAAGATAACAGAATGGGTGAAATGCCGGTGTGAAAAATAGAAAGCAACAGTATAGGGAATGCCAGAGATGGAAAGATAGCAAAAAGCTGGACTGTGTGAAAAAATGAGTATAAAATATAAGAAAAGGCAGAGCCGGGGATGAAGCGGTTCTGCCTTTTCTTTATGCATAATTTATGCATGCATAGATTATGTGCAATTAGTATTTGTTGCTGCGTCTCCAGATGTGCATCTTTTCAGCCTCTTTGATCAGCTCGTCACGGAAATCCGGGTGAGCGATGGAGATTAATGCCTCTGCTTTCTGCCATGCGGAAAGTCCTTTGACATTGACTTTACCGTACTCAGTTACAACATAGTGTGTGTTGGCACGGGTATCGGTTACGATGGAACCGTTGGCAAGTGTCGGGCGGATTCTTGACTGCACCTGTCCGTCTTTGGTCTTAAAGGTAGAGGACAGACAGATAAAGCTCTTGCCGCCTTTTGACAGGTAAGCACCTAAAACGAAGTCTAACTGTCCACCGGCACCACTGATCTGCTTGATACCTGCTGACTCTGCATTGACCTGACCATAGAGGTCGATATCAACGGCGTTGTTGATGGAAATAAAGTTATCGAGTGCAGAGATCGAACGGATATCGTTGGTGTAATCAACCGGAGCACTCATCAACTCTGGGTTGTCGTCTAAGTAATCGTACATTTTTTTGGTACCTGCACCGAAAGCGTAGGTCTGACGGTAACGGTCGATATTTTTCTTCGCACCGGTGATCTTTCCTGCTTTTGCGATGTCAACAAATGCATCTACATACATCTCTGTGTGGACACCGAGGTCTTTTAAGTCAGACTCTGCAATCAGGGAACCGACAGCGTTTGGCATACCGCCGATACCAAGTTGTAAGCATGCACCGTTCGGGATCTCGTCTACGATCAGTTTTGCAACCGTTTTGTCGATATCTGTTGCAGGACCGCCGGCACCAAGCTCGCCGATCGGAGGATTCGAACCCTCTACGATATAGGTAACATCGGAAATGTGAATTCCGCATTCTGTTCCGCCAAGGCAGCGCGGCATGTTTTCATTGACCTCTACGATGATGTGTTTTGCTCTCTCACACATTGCACCGAGATGGGAGGCACTTGGTCCGAAATTGAAATATCCATGGGAATCCATCGGAGCTACCTGAAACATTGCTACATCATCCGGGCAGTCAAGCTCGCGGTAGTAACGTGGCAGTTCGGAGTAACGGATCGGTGAATAGAAAGCGCATCCGCGGCTGATCATTTTACGTTCGATACCGGACATATGCCATGAGTTCCATGTAAAGTGCTCACCGGCATCTTCGCGTGCGAAAGTAGCTAACGGTTTTAAAAGGATACCACCGCGCAGGTTCACGTTTGTCAGCTCATCGGTACGTTTTGCCAGCGCCTGATCAAGGGCATCTACGGTGTTTGTACACCAGCCGAAATCAACCCAGTCACCGGATTTGATCAATTTTACCGCCTCGTCGGCAGATACAAGTTTCTGTTTGTATTCCTGTGAATAATCCATCACAAATACCTCCTCATAATTGTAAAAAATCATGATATAAAAAGATTGTTAAAAATTTACCATAGTCTTATCCTAACACTTTATGGAGAGTTTGACAAGTCAATTAAGTTACTGTTCACACATACTGTGTGAGCAGTAACAATTACAGCCTATTTTAAATGCATCTTCGATGCATGGGGCTGTAATCTGGCATGATATAGTCTTTGGCGCACAGCTTGACAGCAAGTGTCAAGCTTGCGAGTGAACAGTAACTCAATTAATTCTCTACCGGCATCGTCCAGCTCTGCGACTCACGGCGGTATTTTTCCAGCGCTTCCTCATAGCTTGAGACCAGCATGGTATCGGAAGGAATATTCGATTTGGCTTCGGCGAGGAGCAGTTCATAACATTCAACTAACCCGTACAGAGGGAGATCGCCGCTGGTGTGGACATCTAAGATGCTCTCCGTTTCATAGGCAGCATTGTAGAACCAGATGACTGCTTCATTTAAATCTTTCTGCGCGAGAAAATAGGTACCAAGCTCATAGCAGATCTCGGAACATGGAGTGGTCAGCATATCCTTCATCGTCAGCTTGAAAAATTCATTTTTGTTGTCCTCTAAGCGGTACACATGTGCGAGTACGCAGGAGGCTTCTTTCATGGCATCATCGGTGAGGTCATGTTCTAAGATATACTGGAAAATTGGTTTCGCATCCTGAAAGTCTTTTGTGTCACCGGTCTTTAACAGCTCTTTGGCATACATCGTGCGGATCTTCGGAGAGAGTTCGTGGCCGCTCTGGAAGTTTTTGATAAATATGGAAAAATCACGTTTGCTGTGAAAATTCTGCGGTTTATGTAAAATCTCAACGTCGCTGTCGAAGATCACAGGAGTCAGGCGGACTGTCTCGTGCACCGGATCGACCCAGGTAAAGGTGCGCAGACGCTTGAACAGTTTCGGACGGTATTCTTTTTTTGCATTTAAAACGGTGTCGAAATCGGCATCCGTCACATATTTCATCTGAACGATCTCAATTTCCGGCAGCAGTGCATTTTTGAGCCGGAGAAAACGCTCATGGTTAAAATCATCTAAAACTTCGTCCGCATCGGCGGCATATATGTAATCCATATTCGCTTTTGAAAAAGAAAAATTTCTCGCCGCGGAAAAATCGCTCGTCCATTTAAAATCATAGACCTGACTGGTATATTTTGCAGCGATCTCCTTTGTGTGGTCCGTGGAACCGGTATCCACGATGATGATCTCATCCATCAGATCTGCAATCGAGTCGAGACATCGCGCGAGAACCGCCTCCTCATTTTTAACGATCATGCATAAACTTATCGTAGCCATGGAAAATCCCCCTGTTGTGTATATTTTTAAGACTGGATCTGTCAATATTTTTGTATTTATTATATCGGACATGACAGGCAGTTACAAGAAACAGTTTTTGTGTAAAAAATATTTTATAGGCAGCACGGAATGTGCTACAATGGGTAAATGCAAAAATCAGGAAATGAGGAAAACAAATGAAATTAAATGAACAATGGATGCAGAAAACCATTGTGGTGTGGATCGGTGCGCTGCTTTGCTGTGCGTTGTGGCATTGGTGCTGGTCTGCGTGGGAATTTATATTGTAAATTACGGAAAAGAAAAAGCGTGAGAAAGGTGGATGAAAAATGAGTGCAGTTGTGACATTAAAAAAGGGCGAGGGAAGAACGATCAAAGCAGGCGGTGCCTGGATTTTTGATAATGAGATCGATACGGTCATGGGAAGTTTTGAAAACGGAGAGATCGTGGTCGTGCATGATTTTGACGGCTATCCGATGGGCAAAGGATTTATCAATACCAATTCAAAAATCCGCATCCGTATGCTGACAAGACATGTGGACCAGGAGATCGACCGCACATTTTTACAGATGCGCGTGAAAAATGCCTGGGAATACCGCAAAACGACGGTCGATACATCATCCTGCCGTGTGATCTTCGGGGAAGCAGACTTTTTGCCGGGACTTGTCGTTGACAAATATGAGGATGTGCTCGTGGTGGAATGTTTAGCACTTGGCATGGAGCAGTTTAAGGAGACGATCGTTTCTTTATTAAAGGAAGAACTTGCAAAAGACGGCATCAAAGTGCGCGGCGTCTACGAGAGAAGCGACGCTAATGAGCGCACCAAAGAAGGACTTCCAAAGGTAAAAGGATTTATCGGGGAAGAATTTGACACCAATGTTGAGATCAAGGAAAACGGAGTCCGTTATCTTGTCGATGTCGTAAACGGACAGAAAACCGGATTTTTCTTAGACCAGAAGTATAATCGTCTTGCGATGCAGCGGATCTGTAAAGGGAAAAAGGTGTTAGACTGCTTTACCCATATGGGAACATTCGCCTTAAACGCCGGAATTGCAGGGGCAGCGGATGTCACAGGTCTTGACATTTCCGAGTATGCCGTGCAGCAGGCAAACGAAAATGCGCGCAGAAACGGACTGGAGGATACCGTTCATTTCCGCTGTGCAAACGTGCTCGATGAACTGCCGAAACTGGCGCAGAGCGGCGAACAGTATGATGTTGTTATCTTAGATCCGCCGGCATTTACCAAGTCGCGCCAGGCAACGAAAAACGCGATCAAAGGTTACCGTGAGATCAACATGAAAGGCTTAAAACTGGTAAAAGACGGCGGCTATCTTGCAACCTGTTCCTGCTCCCATTTCATGACACAGGAACTTTTGGCAAAGACAGTCAAAGAGGCGGCAAAGGCAGCACACAAGAGACTCCGCCAGGTGGAATTCAGAACACAGGCGCCGGATCATCCGATTCTCTGGGCAAATTCTGCGAATGTGCCGGAGAGTTATTATTTGAAGTTCTACATCTTTCAGGTTGTAGAAGAACGCTAGGCGTTCGTCATGAGAAGTAAGGACTGGGAAGTGGTGGAAATGCTTGATTGATAAGTGATGGAAGGCATTTGACGTTGACAGAGAAAACCTCGTAAAGTATCGCAAAATATCACAAAACCGTGATTCAAAGTGGTAAGAAAAGTGGTAAGTCTGAGTGGTAAGCACCTGAATAGAAAAGTGATAAAGAAATTGCCAGGGCAATGTACAACCCCGGAAGTCAGATTAAAATCTGACATTCGGATGCTGATGCATGATCCTGGCAATTTTGTGATTACTTAAAATCACAGGTTTGTTTGTGGTGCATGCTATTTGTTTTAAAGGTAGGAAACCAGCTCATCCATGCCAATGCGCATATCTTTATGACGCTCTGCGGATGCATCCGGTTCATCACTGTATCCGAGTGCTAAGATATTGACCGGTTCTAAGTTTTCCGGAAGGTTCAGTTCTTCTTTTAATATGTCCGGGTTAAAGTAGCAAATCCAGACACTGCCAAGACCAAGCTCGGTTGCCTCAAGCATCATATGGTCGGTCAGGATCGAGGCATCGATGTCGGTTGTGATCTTGCCGTCAAACGGACGCTTCCAGGCTTTTGTCTTATTGGCACAGACGACAATGGCAGCCGGTGCCTGATAAATATTTGCTGCTTTTCCGACTTTTTCCAGTCCTTCTTTGCTTTTTACGACTATAAGGCGTACCGGCTGCATGTTCGCGGCGGTCGGTGCTACGTGGGCAGCCTCTAAGATTTTATCCAGTTTTTCCTGTTCAATTTCTTTTCCTGTGTACTTTCGTACAGAATGTCTCTTTTTTGCAATCTCTAATAATTCCATGATAATCTCCATTCTTGAGCTGTTTTTTGCGCATCTTGAGTTTGTGTGTAAGCACGGATCTTGCGTGTGAAAAATCTTATTTTTCACGCTAATCCTCCATGCTTGAGCTGATTTTTGCACATAATTGAATTTCATGCGGTTTCGCTGGGATAATCCTGTTTATTTCGGATTCTATCTTGTGTTTCTGAACGTTCATGTCTATAATTATATGGAAATGCAGAATATAAGCAAGTATGCACTTTTTTGATATATACTTCCGAAAAAGTAAGTAAGGAGAAATAGATCTATGAATAAGGAATTTAACTGTCCGGTGGAGGCGACGATCTCCCTGATCGGCGGCAAATACAAGTCGGTCATTTTGTTTCATCTGATGGGAAAAACGCTCCGCTACAGTGAACTTCATAAAAAGATACCGAAAGCCACCGATAAAATGCTCGCACAGCAACTTCGGGAACTGGAAAAAGACGGACTTATCAAAAGAACCGTCTATCCGGTTGTCCCGCCCAAAACAGAGTACAACCTGACGGAGTTTGGAGAGAGCCTGTCACCGATCCTAAATGCCATGTGTAACTGGGGAGAGTCCTATCTGAACATTCCGAGTCAGTGTGTGGAAGAGTCGTGAGGCGGAAAGGTTTGAGGGACAAGTGAAAAGCAGGAATACTGTGTCTTGGTGCAGAGCGGGGAACAGAGCACGATGAGAGATTGAGGATTGTGCGCAGGATTTGTGCTTGTGCGTAAACATGAGGTGTCAATGAAAGTGTTGTTTTTATTGAAAAGAATGGAGGATTGAAATGGCAGATAAAAATGCAATGAAAAATAAAAGTGCAATGAGGAACAAAAGTAAAGTTAAAAATAAAGACATAGCGAAAAATAAAGCTGCAGGCAAGAAAAAGTATGCAGTTGATAAAACAATGAAGCAGGAGGCAGAAAAACGAACCGCCGGAAAAATGGGAAAGAAAAAATATGCGGTTGATAAAACAGTGAAGCAGGAAGCAGAAAAGCGAACCATCGGAAAAATGGAAAAGAAGTATGCAGTGACTAAAGCATTTACAGAAAAAACGGATCATGGAAAATCGGTAAAAGAGAAAAAAGTATCAGGAAAAAACACGTCGGAAAAAATGATCACGAAGAAGCAGAACGCAGACATGTGCCAGTATGCAAAAAAATGCGGTGGCTGCGATTATCAGGGACTTTCCTATGAAAAACAGCTCAAAGAAAAGCAGGAATATGTTAGAAAAAATGTCGGAGAATTTTGCAGAGTACTGCCGATCATCGGGATGGAACATCCCTATCATTACCGCAACAAAGTGCATGCAGTATTTGACATTGCAAAAGGCGGATCTGTCATTTCCGGCGTATACAAAGCAGGGACACACGATGTTGTAAACATAGATTCCTGCCGGATCGAAGATGAGACGGCAGATGCGATCATCCGCGATATCCGGGGACTTTTACGTTCCTTTAAAATCAAGACTTATGATGAGGATACCGGATATGGTCTGCTGCGTCATGTACTGGTGCGTCGCGGTTTTCACAGCGGAGAAGTGATGGTAGTATTAGTGCTTGGCTCCCCGATCCTTCCGTCCAAGAATAATTTTGTCAAGGCACTGCGTAAACTTCACCCGGAGATCACAACGGTCGTTCTTAATGTCAATGACAAAAAGACCAGTATGGTTTTAGGAGAAAAAGAGACAGTTATTTACGGAAAAGGCTATATTGAGGACACACTCTGTGGCTGTACTTTCCGCATTTCCCCCAAATCATTTTATCAGGTGAATCCGGTACAGACTGAAATCCTTTATACGAAGGCGATCGAGTATGCCGGACTGACGGGAAAAGAGAGGATTGTGGATGCTTACTGTGGCATTGGAACGATCGGTCTTATTGCAGCGTCGAAAGCAAAAGAGGTCATCAGTGTGGAGTTAAACCGTGATGCAGTCAGGGATGCCGTAACCAACGCAAAACGCAATGACATCAAAAATGTCCAGTTTTACAATGCCGATGCAGGACAGTTTATGGTGGAGATGGCGGAATACCGTGCCGATCAGAAAAAAAATCAGGTGCCGGATGCCACAAAATCGGGAAAAAAGGCAACACCGGATGGCAATGTGGATGTCGTATTCATGGACCCGCCAAGAGCAGGAAGTGACGAGGCGTTTTTATCTTCGGTCATCCGGCTTGCTCCGAAGCGCGTAGTGTATATTTCATGTAACCTGGAGACACTTGCAAGGGATTTAAAGTATCTGACGAAACATGGGTATCAGGCAAAGGAGTGTCAGCCGGTGGATCTTTTTCCGTGGACGAAACATGTTGAGACGGTAGTACTGCTTTCCCACAAAAAGCCAGACGGACATATCAACGTAAAAGTTGAGTTTGGCGAGGGTGAGGGAAAAGTTCCGCTTGATAATATCGCTAAAAGAGCCGAAGAATATAAGCCCAAAGAACGAGTGACCTACAAAATGATAAAGGAGTACATAGAAGCTAAATACGGCTTCAAGGTACATACCGCATATATCGCAGAGGTAAAAAGAGATTTAGGCTTGCCAATGTACGATGCTCCTAATGCGGTAGAGGAATTGAAACAGCCGAGGAAGCATCCGACAGCAGAGAAAGTGGAAGCCATAAAGGATGCGTTGAAGCATTTTGAAGTGATTTAATGAGGATAGGCGTATCATTAGAAATAGTGGTACGCTTATTTTTGTCCCTTTTTGCAGATTTGTCCTTTCCCCTGCTTTCCAATATAATGAAGCTAAAGAAGTGGAGGTGTGCTTATGAGAGAGAAATTTAATCATCTGTATTTGGATAGCCACGAAAGAAAACTTTTGATACATAGCCTTGTAGAGTTAAAAAATCAGCTCATACAGCAAGGCAGATATACGGATTGTATTGACGAGCTTATTTTTAAGGTCATAAATGCACCGACCAAGAGAATGAAAATTGAATATGTCTAAGGCAAATTACGAAGCCGCTTATTCTTATTGATTTTAAGAGTAGGCGGCTTTTTTGCGTTCTCTGGTACTGTTTACATAGCTACCTTGACAAAGTGGCTAAATCTATGTGAAAGGAGGACGCATCTATGTCAAATTGCAAAGTAATTGCTCTGACTAACCAGAAGGGTGGTGTCGGAAAAACAACCACAGCGGTCAATTTGGGTGTAAGTCTGGTGCAGCAGGGTAAAAAAGTCCTGCTGATTGATGCCGATGCACAGGCAAATCTCACGATGGCTCTGGGGTATAACAGACCAGACGATATTCCCATAACGCTCTCTACTGTGATGCAAAACATCATAGACGATAAAACGCTTGATGCTTCACAGGGTATTATCCATCACAGAGAGGGCGTTGACCTGCTTCCGTCAAACATTGAGCTGTCGGGCTTTGAGGTAAGGCTAATCAATGCAATGAGCCGTGAGCGTGTGCTGAAAACCTATGTCAATGAGGTTAAAAAGAATTACGATTATGTGCTTATTGATTGTATGCCGAGCTTAGGCATGATAACCATCAATGCTCTGGCGGCGGCTGACAGCGTAATTATCCCGACACAGCCCCACTATCTCTCGGCTAAAGGTCTGGAGCTTTTGCTTCGCTCCGTATCAATGGTCAAGCGGCAAATCAACCCAAAGCTGCGAATAGACGGTATCTTAATGACTATGGTAATGCCCCGTACCAACATTTCTAAGGAAATTACGGCAACGGTCAAAAGTGCATACGGTAAGAAAATCAAGGTATTTGATACCGAGATACCTCATTCTATCCGTGCGGTGGAAGCTACCGCAGAAGGCAAAAGTATTTTTGCTTACGACAAAAGCGGCAAGGTTGCCGCAGCCTATGAGCAGTTAGGAAAGGAGGTGGCAGAGATTGGCGAGAAGCAGAGAAACCAAAATCGAGCTGACCGCATACGATGACCTTTTTCAGACGGACGAAAGCCGTGAGGAAGCAAAGCTAAGCAAGATACGGGATATTCCCATATCGGAGATTGACGAGTTTCCAGACCACCCGTTCAAGGTTTTAATGGACGAAGATATGGAACAACTTGTTGAGAGTATCAAGCGAAACGGTGTAATGACCCCTGCGACAGTTCGCTTAAAAGAGGACGGACGGTATGAGCTTATCAGTGGTCACAGGCGAAAAAAGGCTTGTGAACTTGCAGGACTTGAAACGCTGAAATGCGAGGTCAAAGAGCTTACCCGTGATGAAGCCATTATTGTCATGGTGGAAAGTAATCTCCAACGCTCTGTTATTTTGCCGAGTGAGAAAGCGTTTGCGTATAAAATGCGGTTGGAAGCTATGAAACGACAGGCAGGCAGACCCCCAAAAGAAAATGCGTCGCCATTGGCGACTAATTTATCAAAAGGGCGTTCTGATGAGGAATTAGGAGAACTTGTTGGAGAAAGCAAAGACCAGATACGCCGCTATATCCGTCTAACGGAGCTTGTACCCGAAATCCTGCAAATGGTAGATGAAAGGCAGATTGCATTCCGTCCTGCGGTTGAAATTTCCTATCTGACCGAGGAACAGCAATACACCCTGCTTGAAGCAATGGAGTACAACGATGCTACCCCGTCATTGGCACAGGCTATCAAAATGAAGAAGTATAACCAAGACGGCAAGCTCACTTCCGAGGTTATCCAGTCCATTATGGAGGAAGAAAAGCCCAATCAGAAGGAAAAACCCGCTTTCCGTGACGAGAGGATAACCAAGCTCATTCCCAAGACTGTTCCCAGAGGGCAGGAAACGGATTTTGTTGTCAAGGCGTTAGAGTTTTATAACCGACACTTGCAGCGGAACAAGGCTCACGAGAGATAGCCACACATCGAGGGCGAGGTCTGCCCATTTGAGTGGATAGCCATTATTTTGGCTTCCCCCTCTCCACACCTCACCCCCTAACTACTGCCAGTAACTATCCGAGAAAAGAAATACTTTAGGCTGTCCATAACGGGCAGCTTTTTTCGGTCAGTAAGGCAAAATATTCAATCCAAATTACAGGAGGTAACTATGAAAATCCCTAAATTGTTCAAAAAGGCTGCGGCTTTTGTAATGGCTGCGGTCACGGCATTATCCATAATGCCTGCGACGGCGTTTGCTGCGGGTGACATCGGGACGATTTCCTTTTCCCACACCTATGACAGCAACGGTAATACGATGAGGTACAATTCCAGTGCGAATATCGGCGGCTATACCGCAGGCGGAACAGGAAATTACAAGTACCGTATGTTTGTGGATGGCGAGAATGCGTTTTGTATTCAGCCGGGAGTACCGCTGAAAACAGGAAACACCTTAAAAAAGGCTTCCTCTGATACTTGGAACGCCCTTTCAGCCAACCAGAAAAAGGCGGTTGGGCTTGCCCTGCTCTATGGGTATCAGGGCAACCGAAATAATCTGTCAGGAAGTGATGATGAAAAATGGCTTGCCACGCAGACACTCGTTTGGGAGTTTGTCACAGGCTGCCGTGAAGCCACAGGCTCATATAACCAGACAAGCACTACCGTTTACAGCCTGCACTTCGGTTCAAATTATGCCAACAGCGGAGCAAGGGCAGTGTATGACCAGATTGTTGCGATGCTGCGTGAGCATAACACCATTCCGAGCTTTATGTCGGGTGGTAAGAATGACATCACAAAGGAGCTTGCCTACAAGGACGGAAAGTACAGCATCACATTGAATGACAGCAACGGCGTGCTTTCTGATTACAGCTTTTTAAGCTCTGACAGTAATGTGAGTGTATCGAAGTCTGGAAATAAGCTGACAATCAGCTCCACTGTAGCTATCAGCGGTTCTGTCCGCATTACGGCAAAGAGGAACAATGTGCCGACTGTCAGCAGCAGTGCAAAGCTCATTGCCTATGGCGACCCGAACTTGCAGGATTTGGTAACAGGTGTGGAGAATGCTGATACCGTGTCTGCATATATCAATATCGAAACGCCGACAGGCACGATTGCCCTCAAAAAGACTTCTGAGGACGGAGTTGTGGAGGGCATCTCTTTTACAATCAAAGGTGATAACTTCAATAAAACAGTTAAGACAGGAAAGGACGGCTCTGTCTCCGTGGAGGGATTATTCCCTGGCACTTATACGGTCACAGAACAGTCTATTGACCGTTATGAGCCGCAGAAAACCCAGACCGTCACACTTATCGGAGGAAAAACCTCTACTGTGACCTTCAGCAATATTTTGAAGCGTGGCAGTCTGGAAATCGTCAAGACTTCCGAGGACAATCTGGTGGAGGGAATGAAATTCCACCTTTATGGCACATCTTTAAGCGGCTTGCCTGTTGACGAGTATGCCGTGACTGATAAAAATGGACTGGCTAAGTTTGAAAATGTCCTTATCAGTGGCGATACCCCGTATGTGGTTGAGGAAGTGGATACCGCAGTCCGCTATGTCGTTCCTGCTTCCCAGACAGCTCCGATTGAATGGAACAAGGTCACAAAACGCAGCTTCGACAATGTGTTGAAAAAATTCCAAGTGACTGTGACAAAGACCGATGCAGAAACAGGTTCTCCGCAGGGCAATGCTTCCCTTGCAGGTGCGGTTTACGGCATCTATAAAGGTGAGGAACTGATTGACACCTACACGACTGATGAAAACGGTCAGTTTACGACCAAGTATTATATCTGTGATAATGATTGGACTGTCCGTGAAATCAGCCCGTCCGAGGGGTATCTTCTGGATACCGCAATCCACAAGGTAGGTGCAGAACCAGAGCTATACACGGTAGAGCTGAACAGTACCGCAAACGATGTGAATGAACAGGTCATCAAAGGCAATATCGCACTCATCAAGCATACGGATAACGGGGAAACCCAGATTGAAACACCCGAAGAAGGTGCGGTATTTGAAGTGTTCCTCAAATCCGCAGGCAGCTATGAAAATGCAAAGGAAACCGAGCGTGATGTGCTGACATGTGACGAGAACGGTTTTGCCCAGACAAAGGATATGCCGTATGGCATTTATACCGTCCGCCAGACCTCTGGTTGGGAGGGGCGTGAACTGATGAAAGACTTTGATGTGTTTATCAGCAAGGACGGTCAGACCTACCGCTACCTTATCAACAACGCTAACTTTGAGAGCTATATCAAAATCGTAAAGAAAGATGCAGAAACAGGCAATACAATCCCGTATGCAGGTGCAGGCTTCCAGATTTACGACCCGAATGGAAATCTTGTGACTATGACTTTCACTTATCCCGAAGTGACGACCATTGACACCTTCTATACTACGGCAGACGGCGACCTTATCACACCGCAGACATTGGAATACGGCAAAGGCTATTCCCTTGTGGAAGTACAAGCCCCGTATGGGTATGTCTTAAATTCCGAGCCTGTTTATTTTGATGTGGTGCAGGAAAATTCCGAGGAAGAAAGCGGCATTACCGTTATTGAGGTAGTACGTTCCAATATGGCACAGAAAGGCACAATTACCGTAGAAAAGTCTGGCGAGGTATTCAGCTCCGTTGCAGGCGATAAGGGATTGTATCAGCCGATTTTCTCTGTCAGCGGTCTTGAGGGTGCAGTCTATGAAATTACCGCAGCCGAGGATATTGTCACTCTGGACGGGACGGTCAGAGCAAACAAGGGCGAGGTTGTAGATACCGTTACGACAGGAAAAGACGGTACAGTAAAATCCAAAGAACTGTATCTCGGAAAATATGAGGTTAAGGAAATCACAGCTCCGTATGGAATGGTGCTGAATGAGGAAGTCCGTTCTGTTGAGCTTGTGTATGCAGGACAGAATGTTGATGTAACGGAAACGGCTACTTCTTTCTATAATGAAAGACAGCGTGTTGAAATCGACCTCATCAAGAGCCTTGCCATTGATGAAGCCTACGGCATTGGCAAGAATGGAGAAATCTTTGATGTGACCTTTGGCTTGTATGCGGCGGAGGAACTCACAGCCGCAGATGGAAAGACCATTCCTGCGGACGGTCTGATTGAGGTCATTTCCCTTGATGAAAGCGGTCACGGGAAAGCTATCAGCGACCTGCCGATGGGCAGCTATTATGTGCAGGAAATCTCGACCAACTCCGCATATATTGTCAGCGATGCAAAATACCCTGTTACTTTTGAATACGCAGGACAGGATACCGAAACTGTCCGCATCACAGCCAATGAGGGCGAAGCTATCACAAATGACATTATTTACGGCTCTGTAAGCGGTAAGAAATCTGATGAGGACGGAAAGGCTCTGGGAGGTGCAGTTATCGGTATCTTTACGACAGGAACTACCGAGTTTACAAAGGAAAATGCGATTGCAGCTACCACATCAAAAGATGATGGTAGTTTTTCTTTTGCCAAAGTGCCGTATGGAACTTGGATAATCCGTGAAATCGAAAGCCCGAAGGGATATGTACTCTCCGAGGAAGAAATCGCCGTGCCAATCGGCAAGGTGGACGAAGTTGTGGAAATCGAACTTGTCAACTACTTCATTAAGGGCAATATCGCTTTGACAAAGGTTGATGAGGATTATCCCGACAACAAGCTGTCTGGTGCGGTATTTGAGGTTTACTCCGATACTAATGGCGATGGGAAACTGGATAAAGACGATACGCTGCTTGGCGAAATGAAAGAACTTGACGGCGGCGTTTACCAGATGAGTGAACTCCGCTACGGCAAATATCTGGTAAAGGAAACCAAAGCTCCGACAGGCTTTGTGCTTGATGAAAATGTGTATTCCGTATCCGTTGAGGAGAACGGCAAGACCTACACCGTGGAAAATAAGGCGGGTGTAGGATTTATCAATGCAGCACAGAAAGGCTCTCTTAAAATCGTAAAGACTTCCTCTGACGGTAAGGTGGAGGGCTTCTCTTTCCGTGTGACAGGCGTGGACTATGACCAGACCTTTAAGACAGATAAGAACGGAGAAATCGTGATTGAGGGCTTGCGGATTGGCGACTATACCGTATCCGAAGTAAGCGACAAGGCTTCCGCAGGATATATCCTGCCTGCCGATAAACAGGCAACGGTCAAGGTGGACGCTACGGCTATCGTGCAGATGCACAATGAGTTCAGGGATACCCCGAAAACAGGCGATGACTTCAATCTGGGCTTATGGGTAAGCCTTGCAGCGTTGTCTGTTGTTGGTGCGGGCGTTCTCGGATTTGTCGGCTATAAGAACAGAAAGAAGAAAAAGGAGGACTAATTGATGGACGCTAAAACCATTATCGCAATCGTGCTTGTCGTGTTCATTGTGGGTGCGGCGGTATGGCTGAATATCCGTAACAGAAAGAATAAGTAAGTGGTTTGGGCGGCTGAAAGATGCCGCCCTTTCCTTTATGGAGGTAACAATGAGAAACCTTAAAACTATTGAAAAGAAAGTCAGGGCTGTTCTGGAAAAGAATGAAGATGCCAGAAATGACGATATGGTGCTGTATCTTGCACTTTGTAATGCCTGTCTGAAGGATGCAGGGGCAATGCCGCTTGCGGAGATAATGACGCAGCACAAATATCTCGGTCTGCCGAGCTTTGAGAGCGTCAGCAGGACACGCCGCAAGCTGCAGGCACGGTATCCAGAGCTTGCAGGGAGCCGCCCTGTTCAGAAAATGAGAGCCACGGGCGAGAAAGCTTATCGGCGTTATGCCAAAGAATAGAGAGGTGCTTATGGACGAAGAAAAACGCTCTAATCAGAACTATGAAATCATCGAGAGCTGTACTATCGGGAGTACAGAGCTTGTCATCGGTCACAATCCCAACGCACCCAATCCTTATGTGTGTTGGTACTGCAAGGGCGGCTCAAATTATTTCTGGGGTTATTACACGAATGAGCTTGATGCTGCACGGCAAAAGCTGAATGAACGATACCAGTCAGAGTGCCGTATGCCCTATAATCAGCCTGCCCAGAAGCAGAAAAACGGTGATGACCGTGAGCGATAAAATAAAATATGACTGCACGACCTGTCCTTATCCCCGATATAAGGACGGGTCAGTTATTTTCTGCGATGTCTGTATCCGCAAGATTTTGGACGAGCAGAAAGAGAAAAAGGAAAGAAAGGAGCAGCCGAATGAGTAATGAAATAAAGACAAGACCTTTAACCCCGACAGAACAGCAATACACCTATGCCCAAAGTATGCAGCTTGAGGGGCAGACAGGCACTATCGGGCATCTGCGTGGTGACTTTGCCACAACGGGCTATGGCTTTTACACCACTTGGTTTGATACCAGACCCCAATGGAAATCTGACGAATTTAAGGCAGACCTTGATACGGTCATCAATGCTTTACGGGAGGATAAAGGGCTTTTGCATAACCGCTATGATATGAGTGCGTTTGCAAGGCATTTTCCAGAAAGTGCGATAAAGGGCAACTATTGCACTGAGTACGGTTTCCGTGTAGATACGGAGAAACACGCTTTTCTGCTTCGGTGCAATCCCACCAAAGGCGACTATAATTTTTACTGCTATTGTTATGTGAAGGAATGGCTTGATAAGCATATCCAGAAAGCGGAACAAGGTATCCGCTTTATTGACCCTCAATATAAAGAACTGTTTCGTATCCCAGACGGCGGAAAGGTCATTGTCACGACCTCTTGGGGGGAGAAACGGGAGTATCCCTGCCGCTTTATTGATGAATACCATACCGAAGTCGGCAGCAATCTGTACCACATCTGCGAGTTTGCCGAGCGTATGCAGAAAAACGGGGCGACCTATGAGCCGAAACCTGCGGAACAAACGCCGCAGAAAACACCGAAGCACAAGGATTTAGAACGATAAGGAGGATTTAGAATATGGCTGTTAATCAGAAAGCCGTCAAGGTCTTGAATAAGGTCTTGGAAGCAGGCTTTACCGATGAAAAAGCGATTGCCGCTATGACTATGGACGATATTCTTTCTATGCAGGGCATCACGGTTGCGGATATTACTCTCATCAATGACCTGCAAAAGAGCATTAAATCGAACAAGGTCATTTCTTTTCTTGGCGGTGGTGCGGAGTGAGCAAACAGGAATATTTGAAACAAAAACGATAAGGAGGTGTAGGTTGAATGGCTGCGAAGTATCAGCTAATCACAGAGCTGTATCGGCGTACAGGCGTTGCGGTTGCAAAAAATCCGCAGGCGTGGCAGGGCTTTCTGTCCTCTGCCTGCCGCAACTATAAATGCCGTTTTGACGAACAGCTTTTAATATACGCCCAACGCCCCGATGCTGTCGCCGTTGCGAAGCTCGAAACTTGGAACAGACAGTTTAGGCGTTGGGTCAATAAGGACAGCAAGGGTATTGCCGTATTTGACCCGAAAGGTCGCAGGAATACGCTGAAATACTATTTTGATGTGTCCGACACCCACGAGGGCTATTATGGCAGCCGCCCTGTTCCGATATGGCAGATGGATGAGCGATACGAGCAGGCTGTTATGGAAAGGCTCTCGGACAGGTTTGGAGATGTGGAAAGCACTGACCTTGCTTCAGCCTTAATGGAAACGGCAAAGAACGCCGTGGAGGACAATCTGCAAGACTATTTTTCTCAGTTAAAGGACTGCACGAAAGACAGCTTTTTGGAAGAACTGGATGACTTTAATATAGAAGTCATTTACAGGCGGCTGGCAGCAAACAGCGTTGCTTTTATGCTGATCAGCCGCTGCGGTCTGGATATGAATGAGTTTTTTGACCGTGATGATTTTGCGGATATTGTAAATTTCAATACCCCTGCAACGATAAACGCCATCGGCATTGCCACGAGCGATATTGCGGAAATGGCGTTACGGGAAATCTCACAGTCTATCCGAAATGTGCAAATGGCGGAAAAAGACCAGAATCGCACCTTTGCACAAAGAACGCAGGCTCAGTATGATAAAGACAGACAACAACCCGAAAGGAGCGAATACAATGAGCGAAATCACTTACAGCAGACAGGGGGATTATCTTATTCCCGACCTAACATTACCGACAGAGCCAGAGCTTCCGCTTGGCAGGTACGCTTTGATGCACAGGGATTATCTGGAGAAGCACAAGCGAGTGACCTATCTCAATCTGCTGACATCGGGCAGGCTGAACGGGCATCTGCACGAGGTAGAGCAGACAGCACTCCAGAGGTTGGAGCTTCTGACGAAGCAGCTCTCAGCCGAGCAGGGCGTGACAGAGGAACTGAAAGAGAAAGCACCGATGCAGTGGGTCGGACTGATGAACAACATCCGCAGTCAAGCGGAGGAAGTGATACTGACCGAACTGATTTACAAGTAAGCGTTGCCAAAGAGGATGAGGTTAGGGTCAATCTTCCAACCGTAGATGAACAAATCGAAATGATAGCCGAAGCAGAGGACGAAAATGCCTCTGCTTTTACTATTTCCAAAGAAGATATTGACTCCGTGCTTCAGAAAGGCAGTGGCGTTGCGGACGGAAAATACCGTATCTACCGCCAATTCCAAAAGGGCGAGGACAGACAGAAAAATATTGAGTTCCTTAAAAATGAGTATGGAACGGGCGGCGGTACGCACATCTTCCCCGATGGTTTCAGCGGTCATTCTTGGCATGACAGCAAAGGTCTTGCCATTGACCGAAACGGCACTTATACCAATCACGACCTTGTGTTGAAATGGTCACAGGTTGAAAAGCGTCTGCGTGAGATGATTAAGGATAACCGCTATCTCAATCCGAAAGAAAAAGACCATTATGCCGATTATCTGGAGAGCATGTCAGCTCCCCAATATGAGATTGACACCCAGAGGAAAATAGCAAGGCAGCGTTTTATTGACGCCCACCGTGACCTGCCGCCTGCCGACAAACGGGATACCCTTGCTTTGCGGCTATCTGACTTTATCCGTGACTTGGACAGGTACGAAAAAGACCTGTTATCTGTTGTGGAACGAAGCGACCTTGCAGATGTGACCGCCGAGCAAATGGAACAGCATCTGTCCGACCCCTCAACTGTTCAACAGCTCATAGACTTTCTTGCACAGGTACAATGGAAAACGACCTCAGTTTTCAGCCGTAGTAATGGGTGGAAGTTTACCGAGGAATTAAGGGAGCTGCACCCACTCCGCTACCTCTACAATGAGGGCGATGTGGTGTATATCGGTACGGATAAATATGAGATTGCAACACTTACCGAGGAAAAGGTCTATCTGCAAAATGCCGAGTTCCCTATCTTGGGGCAGGAATACAGCCGAGCCGACTTTGAAGAAAAGCTAACGGAAAATCCTGCAAATGACCACCTGAAAGTGGTCGTAACCGAGAAACAGAGGACAGAAACACCGTCCGAGAAAAAGCAGGACGGAATACAGTTTTCTATCGGTTTTTCCGAACACCCTGCCTTTTATGACAGACAGCTTAATGACTGCTATACGGATTTGAGCTTTGCGCTGGGTAATAAGCTGCTTGGTATTTTGGACGAGAAACAGCACCGTGAGCGTGAGGGCGATAAAAATATCGGGTGGTATCACAAGACAGATTTTGTTATCAAGGCTGTTATCGGCGGCGAGGAATTTAACTATGAAGGGCGGTTTGATATTGGCGATGGTGAGGGCGATTTAATTGCCCACATTAAGAATTTTTACGATTATGCCTTATCGCCAAAGGGCGAACAGCTATATGGAGATGACCGAGAAAGCCTGCTCCGTGGCAGAGATGAGTTTATCCCATTCTTGGAACAGCACACCGAGCTGACCCAAGAGGACGAAAAGCTCCTTGATGAGATTATGGCTACCGAAAGTGATTGGTACAGGACAGCCAAGGAAGCCGAAGAAAAACCACAGGCGAATGCCGATAAAGTGAATGGCGCAGAAGCTCCTGCCATTGAAACAGAGCAATCCACAGACGACCTCATAGGCAGGGAAATCATCATAGATAACCGTAAATATCTCATTGAGAATATTGGCAAAATCAGCGGCGATGTGTCCCTGCGTGACATCACATTCCAGAACAATGTGGGTTTTCCGATAAACCGAGTGGAGAAAATCGGCTATATCCAAAAGCTATTGGAACAGGAAAAAACCGAATTACCACCCGAAGAAAAAACGGAAGCTCCTGCCGCAGACCGTCATAATTTCCGTATTAACGATGACGCCATCGGTGTCGGCGGAGCAAAAGAAAAGTTCCGAAACAATATGGCGGCAATCAACCTGCTGCACGAGCTTGAAATCGAAAACCGCCTTGCCACACCCGAAGAACAGGAAGTCCTATCTCGGTATGTCGGTTGGGGCGGTCTTTCTATGGCATTTGATGAACACAATGCGGCGTGGGCGGAGGAATTTAAGGAGCTATATGCCAGCCTATCCCCAGAGGAATACCGTGCCGCTATGGAGTCAACGCTGACCGCTTTTTATACGCCGCCTGTTGTTATCAAGGCGATGTATGACGCACTTGACCGCCTGGGCTTTTCACAGGGCAATATCTTGGAGCCGTCCTGCGGTACAGGTAATTTCTTTGGTCTGCTTCCCGAAAGTATGCAAAACAGCAAGCTCCACGGCGTGGAAATCGACTCTCTCACAGGCAGGATTGCAAAGCAGCTCTACCAAAAAGCGAACATTGCCATTGAGGGCTTTGAGAAAACAAATCTCCCAGACGACCATTTTGATGTAGTCCTCGGTAATGTGCCTTTTGGGGAGATAAGGGTCAATGACAGCCGATACAACGCCCAGAAATTTCTCATACACGACTACTTTTTCGCAAAGGCACTGGATAAAGTCCGTGCCGGCGGCGTTGTGATGTTCATTACCTCAAAGGGTACGATGGATAAAGCAAGTCCAGAGGTACGCAAGTATATTGCCCAGAGAGCCGAGCTGCTCGGAGCTATCCGTCTGCCTGACAACACTTTTAAGGCAAACGCAGGCACGGAGGTCACGAGCGATATTCTTATCCTGCAAAAGCGTGACCGAGTGATGGATATAGAGCCAGACTGGGTACACCTTGATACGGACGAAAACGGTGTTACGATGAACAGATATTTTGTCGAACACCCCGAAATGGTGTTGGGCGAGATAAAGATGGAAAACACACGCTTTGGTACTTTCGAGCCTGTCTGTAAAGCCCGTAAGGATATACCACTTTCCGAGCTTCTGTCCAATGCAGTTCAGAGGATAAACGGCGAAATCCCAGAGCTTGATAATAGGGTTGATGAAATCTCCGATGAGCAGGAGCTTTCTGTTCCTGCTGACCCGAATGTGCGTAACTTCTCTTTTACTCTGGTGGACGGCAGGGTTTACTTCCGAGAGAATGACCGTATGCAACCTGCTTCTGTGTCGATGACCGCAGAAAACCGTATTAAGGGACTTATCCAAATCCGTGACTGTGTGCGTAAGCTCATAGAGTATCAGACCGAAGATTACCCAGAGGAAATGATACGCACCGAGCAGGAAAACCTCAACCGTCTGTATGATGTTTATACCGCAAAATACGGTCTAATCAACAGCCGAGGAAACTATCTTGCTTTTGCTTCAGATGAGAGCTACTTCCTTTTATGTTCTCTGGAGGTGCTTGATGATGAGGGCAACTTCAAACGGAAGGCAGATATGTTCACAAAGCGGACTATCAAACCCCACCGAGAAGTAACTTCGGTTGAAACTGCAAGCGAAGCCCTTGCCCTTTCTATCGGAGAGAAAGCCCGTGTTGATTTGCCTTATATGGAGCAGCTCGCAGGCAAAACGCAGGTTGAGCTTGTGCAGGATTTACAAGGTGTTATCTTCAAAGTACCGAACTGTGAGCCTGTTTCCTATGTAGCCGCAGACGAGTATCTGTCGGGAAATGTCCGAAACAAGCTGACGGTTGCGGAGCTTGCTGCGAAGAATGACCCAGAGCTTGCGGTCAATGTGGATGCCTTGAAAAAGGTCATTCCCAAAGACCTCTCGGCGGCGGAAATCTCTGTCCGTCTGGGTGCGACTTGGATACCGCAGGAAGATATACAGCGGTTTGTGATGGAGCTTTTAACTCCGTCAAGCTATGCCGCAGGCAGATTAAAGGTACGATACACCCCGATAAACGGAGACTGGTTCATAGAGAATAAAAGCTCCGATATGGGGAATGTAAAGGCGGACAGCACCTATGGTACGAAAAGGGCTTCCGCCTATCGTATTATTGAGGACACCTTAAACCTGCGTGACACCCGTATCTTTGATTATGTGTATGACGAACACGGCAATAAAAAAGCGGTGTTCAATGCAAAGGAAACCACGGCGGCACAGGCGAAGCAGGAAGTCATCAAGCAGGCGTTTCAGGATTGGATATGGAAAGACCCAGAACGGCGAAACCGCCTTGTCCGTTATTACAACGACACTTTTAACTCTGTGCGACCCCGTGAGTATGACGGAAGCCATATCACTTTTGGAGGTATCAGCCCAGAAATCACACTAAGACCCCATCAAGTCAACGCCATCGCCCATATCCTTTATGGCGGCAATACGCTCCTTGCCCATAAGGTGGGAGCAGGCAAAACCTTTGAAATGGTAGCCGCCGCACAGGAAAGCAAACGGCTCGGCTTATGCCAGAAATCCATGTTTGTTGTGCCGAATCATCTTGTCGGTCAGTGGGCTTCTGAGTATCTGCGGCTCTATCCGAGTGCAAATATCCTTGTTACAACAAAGCAGGATTTTGAAACAGGAAACCGCAAAAAGTTCTGCGGCAGGATTGCCACGGGCGACTATGATGCAGTCATTATCGGGCATTCGCAGTTTGAAAAAATCCCGATGAGCATAGAACGCCAGAGGGAGCAGTTGGAAAAGCAGCTTGATGATATTGAGCGTGGCATTGACGATGTGCAGGCTTCCAAAGGAGAGCAGTTCACGGTCAAACAGCTAATGAAAACCCGAAAGGCAATCAAGACGAAGCTCGAAAAACTCAACGACACCAAGCGTAAGGATACGGTTATCGATTTTGAACAGCTCGGCGTTGACAGGCTTTTCATTGATGAGAGCCATTTTTATAAGAATTTGTACCTCTACACCAAGATGCGGAATGTAGGCGGTATCGCCCAGACCGAAGCCCAGAAATCAAGCGACCTCTTTATGAAATGCCGCTATTTGGACGAAATCACGGGCAACCGTGGCACGGTTTTCGCAACGGGTACGCCTGTCAGCAATTCAATGGTTGAGCTGTACTCCGTTCAGAGGTACTTGCAGTATGACACCCTTGCACAGAACGGTTTGCAGCATTTTGACAGTTGGGCTTCTACCTTTGGAGAAACGGTTACAGCTCTGGAATTAGCACCCGAAGGCACGAATTACCGAGCCAAGACGAGGTTTGCCAAGTTCTATAACCTGCCAGAGCTGATGCAGATGTTCCGTGAGGTGGCAGATATACAGACCGCCGATATGCTAAAGCTCCCTGTGCCAAAGGTCAATTACCACAATATTAAGACTAAGCCGAGTGAGATACAGACCGAAATGGTAGCTTCCCTTGCGAAGCGGGCTGAGAAAGTCAGGGCAAGGCTTGTCGAGCCGAACATTGACAATATGCTCAAGATAACCAATGACGGACGGAAACTGGCTCTTGACCAGAGAATGATTGACCCGATGCTGCCAGACGAACCAGACAGTAAAGTCAATGTCTGCGTGGATAATGTGTACCGTATCTGGGAGGAACACGCCGCTACCAAAGCGACACAGCTTGTGTTCTGCGACCTGTCCACCCCGAAAAATGACGGTACTTTCAATGTCTATGACGATATGAGGGAGAAGCTGATAGCCCGTGGTATCCCTGCGGAGCAGATACGCTTTATCCACGAAGCGACCACCGATGCACAGAAAAAAGAGTTGTTCGGCAAGGTAAGAAGCGGCGAAGTCCGTGTGCTGTTCGGCTCTACTCCGAAGATGGGAGCAGGTACGAATGTGCAGGACAGACTCATAGCAATCCATAACCTCGATTGTCCGTGGCGTCCTTCCGACCTTGAACAAAGGCAGGGGCGTATTGAACGGCAAGGCAATATGTTTCCAGAGGTGGAGGTTTACCGATATGTGACCGAGCAGACTTTTGATGCTTATCTCTATCAGTTAGTGGAGAGCAAGCAGAAATTTATCAGCCAGATAATGACGAGCAAAAGCCCTGTACGCTCTGCCGAAGATGTGGACGAGGTTGCCCTGTCCTTTGCGGAGGTTAAAATGCTTGCCACAGGTGATGCCCGTTTTAAGGAAAAGATGGATTTGGATATACAGGTTTCCAAGCTCCGAGTGTTAAAGCAGAGTTATCTTTCCGAACATTACGACCTTGAGGACAGGGTGCTGAAATACTATCCCCAGACCATTAAGGAGTATGAGGAACGCATTGCAGGCTATGAAAATGATGCAGCTCTTGCCGAGCAGCACAAGCCGCAGGGCGAGGATAAGTTCTGCCCGATGACCCTAAAAGGCGTGACCTACACCGAAAAGGCAGACGCAGGCGAGATGCTCCTTGCAATCTGTAAAGAGTATCCGATGTCCGCACCTACCGAAATTGGCAGCTACCGAGGTTTCCGAATGGAGATTTATTATGATACGGTCAACACCCATTACTGTATGAAACTTTGCGGAAAAGCAAAGCATAAGGTTGATTTAGGTGCTGATGCCCTCGGAAATCTGACCCGAATTGAAAACGAGCTGTCAAAGCTCCCTGCCAGACTGGAAGCTGCCAAGACCAAAAAGGCGGAAACTATCGCACAGCTTGAAACCGCAAAGGAGGAAATCAAGAAGCCTTTTGCCTTTGAAGATGAGCTGAAAGAAAAAACAGAACGGCTGAACGCTCTTAACATTGAGCTGAATCTGAATGAAAAAGATACTTCTGTTATGGATACCGAGCCAGAGCAGACAGAAGAACAGCCCGAAAGAAAATGTGCAAGTCGGGAGAGATAATGCGGTTTGCATATTTGTATTGCTGATTTCTGGGAAGTATAATAGGTGTAGATTAGTAAATGTCGGAGGTGAAAGGTGTGCTTGATAATTTCAGATTTGAAACCTTTGTTGATGTGCATAGCAACATCTTTGCTGAATATCTAAGCTCCGTTATCGCAAAGCTGCCCAAAGAAAATCCAGAATACCATTTCATAGAGGAAAGGATAGAGGAACTCTACAAGGAGTATCCCAAAGTGATGGCAGTTTTGGATACGGAAAAGCCGAGTGATTTATCCGAGCAGGAGTGTAAGGCTTTGATAGAAGTTTTGGAGCTTCGGAACAGGCTCAGCGATATGCAGCAGGAAGCAATCTATTTCAGAGGGTGCTATGACAGCGTTGGGTATCTCAAAAAGGCAGGAATTTTGTAACCAAGAACGGCGGCATTGGCGTGGAGCTGATGCCGCTTTTACATAGCCGCAGAGGTGGAAAAATTCACAATAAAGTATTATAATAAAAACAATAGCTTATCTAAATGAGGTAATTGATATGATGTTGATGAAATATTTTAAGATATATGATGATGAATTATGCCCATGCGGTAGTGGAAAAACTTATCTTGAGTGTTGTAAAAATCGTAAAGATAGACCTGTAAAGAAAAGTAAGAAGCCTCTTAATATACAAATCATGGAACAGTTCAGAAAAAATCAGATAAAGTGCTGCTTATATCCTGATAGTACCAGATGTGTTAAGCATATCAAAGAGGCTCACGCATTACAGAACAATAAAATAATATCTCAATTATCGGAAGATGGGCATGTGTATATTTTGAACCCTAACAAGCCACCACAAGTTATTCCCATTGAAAATGAAGAACCAGAAGTATTAACAATGATTGACCGAGTTGGGGTCAATCATGCGACAACTGCGACCTGCTTTTGCGATATTCACGATGATGAAGTATTTGCTCCTATAGAAAAAGGAGCACCTGCTTTCGATAAAGATAGTGATGAACATAAGTATATATACGCATATAAAGCTTTTATATTTGAGTATTATAAGAAACTTGTGGAACAGAAAGTCTTAAGAGAAAACATTACAAATACGCCGTCTTTGCTAAAAACACCACAGTATATACAGTACTATAGAGCTATATCAATGACTCTGGAAGAAATGAATGAGGTTAAGAGTTTTTTCGATAAAGGTATTGTGAGTAAGGATTATACTGGTTTAGAAACTTGTGTAATTGAGATTCCAGAAAGCATAAAATTTGCGACCTATGCTTGTATTGCTGTTGACTTTGACTTGAAAGGCAAGAAAATACGACATACGAAAAGAGGTTTTATTAGTAGGCTTTTCATTACTATTTTTCCAGAGGAAACAAAATCTTATATTATTTTGAGTTGTTTGAGTGAAGATATTAAGATTTATAAAAAATTTTTTCAGCAACTCCAGACAACTAATTTAGACAAGGTAAAGTACTATTTTGATTTGATACTTCCATTATATACTGAAAATAATGTTTTAAGTCCTCGTTTATGGGAAAAGTGGGGCGAAGAACAACAGATAGGATATACTTTTTTTGCAAATAGAAAAGGAAAGCAGTTTTTGCTTTATAAGCAAATACTAAAGTTTGGAATGTATAATTTAAGGAAAAAAGAAAGTGGGTTTGGGACAGGCAATAGGGGAAAATTAGATTTATTTGAATAAAACTTTTACATAGCCGAGAGGTTTTCATTTAACGAAAGCCCCTCGGCTTTTTCTATTTCTGGAGGTGATTTTATCCATTGAGAACTAACCGACCCTATGTGCAGATTGACCCAGATGTGCTTGAACGGGTACGCCAGATTGACCTGTTATCCTATCTGCGTGAGTTTGAGCCGAGCAATCTCGTTAAGGTCAAAGGCACAAGCAATGTGTACTGTACCGCAGAACACGACAGCTTGAAGATTTCCAACGGCAAATGGTATTGGTGGTCGAGAGGTTTCGGCGGCTATTCTGCCCTCGATTATCTTATCAAAGTCAAGGAATATGACTTTGTGGAAGCCGTGGAAATTCTCACGGGACAGACTATGGCGGACTGGAAGCCACCCCCTACTCCCAAGAAAGATGAGCCGAAAGTTCTGCTCCTGCCGCCAAAAAATAAGGATTGTAACAGAGTGATACAGTATCTTTTCGGGCGTGGTATTGACTATCAGCTCATACAGGAGTGTATCTCAGATGGCACGCTTTATGAAAGTGCCGATTATCACAATGCTGTTTTTATCGGCAAAGACGAAAGCGGAACACCGAAATATGCCGCCCTGCGAGGCACTCTCGGCAGCACTTTCAAGCAGGACGCATCGGGCAGCGACAAGCGGTATTCGTTCCGACTTCTGGCAAAGAAGCCTGCGGATACCGTGCATTTATTTGAAGCTGCTATTGATTTACTGTCCTATGCCACTTATCTGAAATGCGAGGGCAAGGACTACAAATCGGAAAGTTTGCTCTCTTTATCGGGCGTGTATCAGCCAAAGAAAGAGATGAAGGACAGCAAAATCCCCATAGCTCTCACAACTTTTTTGAGTGCCAATCCACAAATTAAGACCATAGTTCTGCATCTGGATAATGATAAGGTAGGCAGGCTTTGTACCGCTACTTTGAAAGAACTGTTGCAGAAAGACTACAAAATCGTTGATGATCCACCGCCTGTCGGCAAGGACTTCAACGATTTTTTGTTGTCCTATCTGGAAATTGCAAGACCTATGCCCAAGTGTGAAAGGAGTGATTCCCGTTGATTGTGTAGTAGATTCTCACCAGAAAGACACCGAAACCAAATCAAAATTTAGTGCTGAAAGCGAGGAATGAACCATTGAAAAAGTATGATGTAACCCTTACCGCCCATTATCAAAAGACCGTTTCCGTCTATGCAGAAAGCCCCGAACAGGCAAAGGAAAAAACAAAAATTATCCTGTTCGATACCGACCTTATCAACTTTACCGATGATGATTTTGTCTGCGGCGAAGCCGATATTACCGAGCAGAGAGAGGACGGGCTTGACGGTGCGGGCGAGAATACACCACAGGAAAATGAAGATTGTTCGGACTGCCCGTACTTCTGCCCTGTGTGCGGTGAGTGTATGTATGAGGACGATTGCGAAGAATGAGACGTCTTACCAAGCACTGAATTTGGTTAGCCAAATTCGCTTGTTAGGGGTCAGCCCCTAATACCCCGTGAGAACAGAAAGGAGTTCAAGAATGAGTGAGTTCTTATTTTTCATTATCGGCACAATGCTCGGCGGTCTGTTCGGCGTTGCGTGTATGTGTTGCTTGCAGATAAACAGACTTTCCGAGAGAAAGGAAGTGGACAATGCGAAAAAGAAATGTGCAGATACTTTTCCGTCTGACTGAGGAGGAAGCCGAACACCTTAATGAGATTGTGCGGAAATCGGGTCGCTCAAAAGAAGCCTTTTTAAGAGAAATGGTAAGGGGCTATCAGCTCTGCGAGAAGCCCGACCCAGAGTTCTATAAAATGATGCGTGAGCTGTCCGCCATTGGCAACCGTATCAATCAGCTTGCGGTTAAGGCAAACGCCCTCGGTTTTGTGGATACCCCGATGCTCCGTGAGGAAGCAAGGAAATGGCACGAGTTTCAGATTGACATTCGCAAAAGGTATCTGCTTCCACGCAGGTCATCGTAATGGCGGTCTGCGAGATATGGGATGTGCGTGGCAGGCTCGACCACCCAATCGACTATGCCGAAAATCCCGAAAAGACCGCCAACCCCAAATACACCGAAGCCGACCTGCAGGCGATGGTCGATGTAATGGAGTACGCTACTAATAAGGATAAGACCGAGCAGCGTTTTTTTGTCACAGGCGTAAACTGTGACCCGACCACCGCCAGAGATGAAATGATGATTGCCAAAGTCCAATGGAACGATACGAGTGAGATTGTCTGTTACCACGGCTTTCAGAGCTTCAAGCACGGTGAGGTTACGCCAGAGCAGGCTCACGAGGTCGGCGTTAAACTTGCCGAGCGAATGTGGGGCGACAGATTTCAAGTCATCGTTGCCACCCACCTGAATACCGACTGCTTGCATAATCACTTTGTCGTGAACTCTGTTTCTTTTGCGGACGGTATGCACTACCACGACAACAAAGCAAATCTGCGGCTGCTCCGTCAGCGTTCCGATGAGCTTTGCCGTGAGTATGCCCTGTCTGTCATCGAACACCCAAGCGGCAAGAAAAAGCCCTACGCCCTTTACCAAGCCGAAAAGCAGGGGCGACCCACGAGGGATAATGTTGCCAGACAAGCGGTGGATGAAGCTATCAGCAAATCATTCACGCTGAAAGACTTTGACCGTCAGTTGACAGAAATGGGTTACCGCATAAACTTTGACCCCAACCGCAAGTATTGGACGATTATAGGCAAGGGCTGGCAAAGACCCAAGCGGCTTTATAAGCTCGGAGAGGAATACACCAATGACAGGATTATGGAGCGTATCAGCGAAAATTCCTATGCGGTCAAATTCCAGAGCTTCTCAGAGTCACAGCCACAGGTCAAGGTCTATCGGGTCAAAGGCTCATTGAAGAATGCCAAGAAAATCGGCGGCTTGCGTGGGCTGTATCTCCATTACTGCTACAAGCTCGGTATCCTGCCCAAAGGCAGAAAACAAAATTATGCACGGCTTCATTATCTCTTAAAGGATGACCTTATGAAGATGGAAGCCATCACGCAGGAAACAAGGCTGCTTTGCCGCAATCACATTGATACGGCGGAGCAGCTTTGTTCATATAAAGGCTCTCTGGAAACGGAGATGTCTGCCCTGCTTCAGAAGCGAAAGGAGCTTTACTCCAAATCCCGCAGGATAAGCGGCGAAGAAAAGGAAGCGGTTAAGGCAGAGCTTTCCGTCATTTCGGGGCGGCTGAAAGTTATCCGAAAGGAGGTCAGACTGTGCGAGGGCATTTCCGCCCGTAGTGATACCCTCAAGGAAAAATTGCAGACGATACGGGCAGACGAAAACGAACAGCAAAGAAAGGAGTTGATGAAGAATGAACACAGGCGGCGAAGCGGCAGAACAAATCGTCCGAATGAGCTTGGAGGGCTTTGAGGTCGCTGCCAAAATCACAGGTGCAGGTGCGAAGAACATCGCTATCCTGTTGTATTCCATTCTCAAAGAAGAAAAGAAAACCAAAGGCAAAGCAAGGCTGACAAGTATGCTACGTTCTGGTAAGGAGCTGAAAGTCTTTACTGTCAAAAGCGGCGACTTAAAGAAGTTTACGCAGGAAGCGAAAAAATACGGTGTGCTTTACTGCGTCCTCACGGACAGGAAAAACAAAGACCCAAATGCAGAGGTCGATGTCATCGCCCGTGCCGAGGACGCATCGAAAATCAGCCGTATCGTGGAACGCTTTAATCTTGCTTCGGTGGATACCGCTTCTATTGTGACGGAAGCCGAGAAATCCAAAGATGCAAAGGACGGTCAGCCAGAGCCAGATATTGGTGTGCAGGAAAAGGCGGAGAAAGATAAGCTACTTGACGAGCTTATGGGCAAGCCTGTCCAGAAGGAGGAAAACTCCCCAAACCCCTCGGTGGCAAAGACAGAAAAATCCCCTCAGTCCGAGCCTACCTCAGAGCAGCCAAAGAAGTCCGCAGAGGGGGCTACTATGACTAAGGAGAAACCTTCTGTCAGAGAGGAACTGCGGAAAATCAAGGAGAGCCGCAAGGAGCAGGAAGCAGAGATTGGCACTTCCGCCCTGGACAAAAGCGGAGCTTCCGACAGGGCGAAAAGTGCTAACAGGAAAACGGAGCATAAACAGCCCCAGAGAAAGAAAAAGAAACCAAAATCCAAAGAAACGAGGTAAACAGCTATGAGTATTTACGATGTATTCAGCGGCGGCAACAGACCTTTTGATAAAGAGGAATGGGCTGCCGCAAAGCAGGCACAGCGGAAAGAAGCCTATGAGCTGATTGACAATACCTGCTCTGAAATGATGGCAAGCGGCGACAGCTTCCGTCAGTATCTTGATGTGCAGGGTCGCTTTGACCGTTACTCCGTGGCTAACGCTATTCTGGTGTCAGCACAGATGCCCGAAGCAACGCAGCTTAAAGAGTACAGCAAATGGAAAGCGAGCCGTGTCTATGTGAATAAGGACGCACAGAAAATCATTATTCTTGAGCCGAGCAAGGAATACACCCGTGAGGACGGGACAAAGGGCATCTCCTACAATGCCAAAGTGGTTTATGATATTTCCGAAACCTCGGCAAAGGACAGGCAGCAGGAACAGGAGCCGAAATCCATGCGTGAGCTTGTGTCTGCTCTGATTGATGCAAGCCCTGTACCCTGTGTACCCGTCGGGGAGCTTGAACTGCCTGCCTATTATGACAGCTCTCAGCAGACCATTTTTGTTAAGAAGGGGCTTTCCGAGGAAGTGCTGTTCGTGAGTATGGCAAAAGAGGTATCGGCAGCAGTCTATAACTTTAAGCACAACGAGAGCCGTGATGCTTCCGATTTCAAATCCTTCTGCGTTGCCTATATGGTAAGCTCCCGTTACGGCGTGGATACCAGAGGGTTTGACTTTTCCAGACTTCCCAGAGAGTATGCGGAAATGGATACGCAGGCATTCAAGGGAGAGCTTGGCACGATGCGTGATGTTCTGGGCGAAATCCAGAGCGATATGTATAAGAGTATGGAAAAGAACAAGCCTGCAAAGAACAAAGAGCAGGAACGCTAATCGGAGGTGCAGACTATGAGAGAGGAACGATACCATATCGCACTTGACAAGTACGATAAGAATATCGTCATCAACGCCTTAAACACCCTGCGTACACGGCAGTTACAGGAGGAACGCCCCACCGAGCCTGTTGACGAGCTGATAAGCAAGGTGGCACACGCTCCAACAAAAAAGGTTAAGGTCGTGCATTGCAGGTGCAATGAGGAACGATGACCAGAAAACGAGCTTAATCCTTTCTGTCTGCGGCATACTTCCTGTCGTATGGCTTGCCCTGCTGACAGCACCCTATGTCAGCGGCGGTCTTGTAGAGATTATCCGAGGTCTGCCTGTGGCGATGGGCAATCCGTTTGAAATAATGGTATGTGAGGACAGCGTAAAGACTGTCCTCATTTTTTTACTTGCCTACGCTATGGGCATCGGCGTTTATTTCTCTACACGCAGGAATTACCGCAGGCGTGAGGAACACGGCTCTGCGAAATGGGGCAACGCAGGTGCTTTGAATAAGAAGTACCGAGATAAAGACCCGTCAGCCAATAAGCTCTTGACCCAGAATGTCCGTATCGGGTTGGACGGGAAAAAGCACCGCAGGAATCTGAATATTTTAGTCTGCGGCGGCTCTGGTGCGGGAAAAACGAGGTTTTTCTGCAAGCCAAATGCTATGCAGTGCAACACATCTTTTGTAATACTCGACCCAAAGGGCGAAATCGTCCGTGACATTGGCGGTCTGTTGGAAAATAAAGGCTATGAGGTGCGTGTGCTTGACCTTATCAATATGCACCGGAGCCATTGTTACAATCCCTTTGTCTATCTGCGGAACGATAACGATGTTCAGAGGTTGGTAACAAACTTGTTTAAGGCGACCACGCCGAAAGGCTCACAGTCGCAAGACCCGTTCTGGGATACGGCGGCGAGTATGCTGCTTCTGGCTCTGGTGTTCTATCTGAAATATGAAGCACCGCCAGACGAGCAGAATTTCCCGATGGTTATGGAGCTGCTCCGTGCAGGCGAAGTCCGAGAGGACGATGACAGCTATGTAAGCCCTCTGGACGAGCTGTTTGACCGTCTGGAAATGGTAAACCCAGAGCATATCGCCCTAAAGTATTACAGGGATTACCACAGTGGTAGTGCAAAGACCTTAAAGAGTATCCAGATAACCCTTGCCGCAAGGCTTGAAAAATTCAATCTGGAGAGCCTTGCAGGGCTTACCGCCACCGATGAGCTTGACCTGCCAAGTCTGGGAGAAAAGAAGGTCGCTCTGTTCGCTCTGATACCAGACAACGACACGAGCTTTAACTTCCTTGTCAGTATCCTTTATACCCAGCTCTTTCAACAGCTTTTTTATCTGGCAGACCACAAGTACGGCGGAAGCCTGCCTGTGCATTGCCATTTCATAATGGACGAATTTGCGAATGTTTCATTGCCTGATGACTTTGATAAAATCCTGTCCGTTATGCGTTCCAGAGGGGTATCGGTATCCATTATCCTGCAAAATCTGGCACAGCTCAAAGCCCTTTTTGAAAAGCAATGGGAAAGCATTGTTGGCAACTGCGATGAGTTTTTGTATCTGGGTGGCAACGAGCAAAGCACCCACAAATATGTGTCAGAGCTTTTGGGCAAGGAAACCATTGATACCAACACCTACGGGAAAAGCTCTGGGCGGAGTGGTAACTATTCAACAAATTATCAGATTTCGGGGCGTGAGCTGATGACCCCAGACGAAGTGCGTATGCTTGATAACCGTTACGCACTTCTTTTTGTGCGTGGAGAACGCCCCGTTATGGACTTCAAGTATGACATCTTGAAGCACCCGAATGTGAAGCTGACGGCTGACGGAGGGCAACCACCGTATATCCACGGAGAGCCTACGCAGGCTGTCGCAACCCTTGTGTTTGACAGTGATATTCCAGATAATGCCGTGAGCGTGAAAGCTGTCAGCACTTCCTATGAGCTTCTGTCCGATGAGGACTTGGAAGAAATATTCAATTTATAAGGAGGATTTACCCTATGAAACTTTTTAAGAAGAACGAGAACAGGAAAACCACGAAGCTGCCGATGACTAAAAAGGTTAAGAAAGGCTTCCGCTATTACTGTATGGCTGTTATGGCAATGACCTTTGTGCTTGGTACTTCCGTAACCGCCTTTGCTGCCAATGACCCCATTCAGGTAGTCAACAATCTGTCCGATTTCATTTTCGGTCTGGTGAGGGCTGTTGGTATGATTATGCTCGGCTTTGGTATCGTGCAGATTGGTCTTTCCCTCAAATCCCATGACCCGTCCCAGAGAGCTAACGGATTTTTGACCCTTGCAGGCGGCGTTGTCATTACCTTCGCAAAAGAAATCTTGACTCTTATCACAGGCTAAGATAACAGACTGACACAAAAAGATAACGGGAGCAGATCCGCCGAGTGCGGAACTCGCTCCCGTTATCTAATATCATCAAGGAGGTGGTCAAATGTCTGATAACTGGGTGGTACAGAATTTAGAGAACGCCCTAAACACTTGGAATGAGAAATTAGCCGAGATATGGCAGCTCATTACCCAATCCCCAGAGAACTTTAAGGGCGGCACGATATGGAATGTCATCGTGGATATTCACGGTGCGGTGCAGGCTATCGGACTTGCCCTGCTCGTGCTGTTCTTTGTTGTGGGTGTGATGCGTACCTGCGGAAATTTTGCAGAAGTCAAGCGACCAGAGCAGGCTTTGAAGCTGTTTATCCGCTTTGCCATTGCCAAAGGTGCAGTGACCTACGGATTAGAACTGATGATGGCACTGTTTAAGATTGTGCAGGGTATGATTTCCACGATTATGAATGCCGTAGGATTTGGCTCGGCACAGCAGACGGTGTTGCCGCAGGAAATCGTGACAGCCGTTGAAGACTGCGGATTTTTTGAGAGTATCCCGCTATGGGCGGTCACGCTGATAGGCGGACTGTTTATTACGGTGCTGTCATTCATAATGATTATGTCGGTATATGGCAGGTTTTTCAAGCTGTATATCTATACTGCCATAGCACCCGTACCCCTTTCCGCTTTTGCTGGAGAGCCGAGCCAAAGCGTCGGCAAGAGCTTCATTAAGAGCTATGCCGCTGTATGCCTTGAAGGTGCGGTTATCGTGCTTGCCTGCATTATCTTTTCCCTATTTGCTTCTTCTCCGCCTGTGGTCAATCCCGATGCGGCGGCGGTTACAATGGTATGGAGCTATATCGGGGAGCTTGTGTTCAATATGCTCGTCCTTGTCGGTGCGGTCAAAATGGCAGACCGTGTTGTAAGAGAAATGATGGGCTTGTAAGGGAGGTGCTATGATTGGAAGTCAAGATAAATAAGGAAATCCGTAATTATACGGAGAGTATGTTTTTTGGACTGTCCCTCAGACAGTTCATTTTTTCTGTCCTTGCCTGCGGCGTGGCGGTGGGTTTGTATTTTCTTCTCCGTCCACGGTTTGGTACGGAAACCCTCAGTTGGGTTTGTATCTTAGGTGCGTTCCCCTTTGCGGCAATGGGATTTATCAAATACAACGGTATGACCGCAGAGCAGTTTGTCTGGGCGTGGATTAAATCGGAATTTCTGATGCCGAAAAAGCTGATGTTCCTGCCAGATAATCTCTATTACGAAACGATGAAGCCGACCATTGAAGCCCATGAAAAAGGGTTGCCGACAGTACGGAAAAAGCAGAAAGGCAGGACACCGAAACCAAAGAAAACGAAAAAGAAAAAAGCGAAACGCAGCAAGGAGGTAAACAATGCTGAGAACTCTTAAAAATCTGTTCAAGCAGGACAGGGAAAAGTTTGTTGTGCCGAAGTCGGTACAGAATGTTATCCCGATTAAGACAATCTGGGATGACGGCATATTCCTTGTCGGCAGGAACAAGTACGCAAAGACCTTTAAATTTGAGGATATAAACTATGCCGTGGCAAGCCGTGAGGATAAGGAAGCAATGTTCCTTGAATACTCGGAGCTTCTTAATTCCCTTGACAGCGGTGCGACCACGAAAATCACTATCAACAACCGTCGCTTGAACAAAGCTGATTTTGAACAGACTATTTTAATCCCAATGGCTGATGACGGTCTGGATAAGTACCGCAAGGAATACAACAAAATGCTTCTGGATAAGGCGACAGGGGCTAATTCCATCGTACAGGATAAGTATGTAACCGTATCTGTCTGCAAGAAGAATATCGAGGAAGCCCGAAACTACTTCGCCCGTGTGGGTGCTGACCTTATCGCCCACTTTAACCGTCTGGGGTCGAAGTGTGTGGAACTGGACGCAGGCGACAAGCTGCGTATCTTCCACGACTTCTACCGTACAGGAGAAGAAACAGCGTTCCACTTCGATATTACCCAGACGATGCGGAAAGGTCACGATTTCAAGGATTTTATCTGCCCTGATGCCTTTGAATTTGAGAGCGACTGCTTCAGAATGGGTGACAGATATGGGCGTGTGATTTTTCTCAGAGAGTATGCGGCATATATCAAGGACAGTATGGTTGCGGAGCTTTGTGAGCTGAACAGGAATATGATGCTGTCCGTTGATATTATCCCCGTTCCCACAGATGAAGCCGTGCGGGAGGTGGAAAACCGTCTGCTTGGTGTGGAAACCAATATCACGAATTGGCAGAGGAAGCAGAACCAGAACAATAATTTTTCTGCCGTTATCCCCTATGACTTGGAACAGCAGCGGAAGGAAAGCAAGGAATTTCTGGACGATTTGACGACCCGTGACCAGAGAATGATGTTTGCCGTGCTGACGATGGTGCATACGGCAGATACCAAAGAGCAGCTCGACAATGATACAGAAGCTCTCTTGACTACCGCAAGAAAGCATTTGTGCCAGTTTGCGGTGCTGAAATATCAGCAGATGGACGGATTGAATACAGCCCTGCCATTTGGTGTACGGAAGATAGATGCCCTGCGTACCCTCACAACGGAGAGCCTTGCAGTGTTTATCCCGTTCCGTGTGCAGGAAATCTACCACGAAAACGGTGTGTATTACGGTCAGAATGTCATCAGCAAAAATATGATTATCGCCAACCGCAGGCAGCTCCTTAACGGCAATTCCTTTATTCTTGGTGTGTCGGGTGCAGGAAAATCCTTTACCGCAAAGGAAGAAATGACGAATATCATTCTGACCGACCCTAATGCCGATATAATCATCATTGACCCAGAGCGTGAATATTCCCCGCTTGTGAAAGCAATGCAGGGAGAGGTCATTCATATCTCTGCGACAAGTGAAAATCACATCAATGCTATGGATATGAACTCCGATTACGGTGATGGTGCAAACCCCGTCATTCTGAAATCGGAGTTTATTTTATCCCTTTGCGAACAGCTCATCGGCGGCACGAACTTGGGAGCAAAGCAGAAATCTATCATTGACCGCTGTACGGCAAGCGTCTACCGCTACTATCAGCAGGGCAACTATATGGGAACGCCGCCCACCTTGCAGGACTTCCGTGAGGAACTGTTAAAACAGAATGAGCCAGAAGCACAGGAAATCGCCCTTGCGATTGAGTTGTTTACGGACGGGTCGCTTAATACCTTTGCAAAGCACACGAATGTTGATACTCACAGCCGTCTTATCTGCTATGACATTCTGGATTTGGGTAAACAGTTACAGCCTATCGGTATGCTCGTCGTGCTTGACAGCATCTTAAACCGTATAACGCAGAACAGAGCCAAAGGCAGAAATACCTTTATTTTCATTGATGAAATCTATCTCCTCTTTCAGCACGAATACTCTGCAAACTTCCTCTTTACCCTCTGGAAGCGTGTGCGTAAATACGGTGCATACTGTACGGGTATTACACAGAATGTAGACGACCTTTTGCAGAGCCATACCGCAAGGACGATGCTTGCTAACAGTGAATTTATCATTATGCTTAACCAAGCGTCCACGGACAGACTTGAGCTTGCCAAGCTCCTTAATATCTCCGACCTTCAGATGAGCTATATCACGAATGTCGGTGCAGGACAGGGATTACTCAAAGTTGGCAGCTCCCTTGTACCATTTGTAAACAAGTTCCCACGCAATACCGAGCTTTACAAGTTGATGACAACAAAGTTCGGTGAGGTCTAAGAAAGGAGGTCTTTTATGGCTGATATTAAATTCCGTGATACGGCTCACCGTGATTTCTTTCTGGAAAATATGATGAAATGCAGAGTGAACGACTGTTATCATAGGGCATTTTTCTATGTAATGGGTATCGCTTCAGAAACGAGGGCGAACATCAACCAGATGTTCAATTTCAAGGAGGACTGCATCGAGCCAGAGGGTATGCACGGCGGCTGGCAGACAAGCGGAACAGTCAAGGTCTGCCATCTTGCTTTTAACCTTTGGAACGGGTATGCAGAGGAAGGGCGGGAACGGTATTTCACGCCAGAGGAGTTGTTCTGCTGTGAGTTTGCTCCCTACTTTATGGAGGGCATCAAGGTCAGATACCCCGAATATTGCTGGGAGCTTCCTGCTCCCAGAAAACAGACGGAAATTTCAAGATAAGAAAGGAAAAGCCTATGAAGAATTATAAATCTATTATCTGTGTTGCCGCCGCCGTGTGTCTGTTAGGTACGGCGGCTTTTTGCGGCTTCCGTATTTACCATCACTATGCACAGGTGGACGAACAGACGGAAGCCTTTGAGGAGATTGCCGAAATGGTAGAGCAGGCTCCCACGGAGGAAACCATGCCAGACGATGCCCCTGTCAGCGAGGGAGAAGATGTGCTTGCCAAGTATCAGGAATTGTATTTACAGAATGAGGATATGGTCGGTTGGCTTTCCATTGCCGGCACGATAATCAATTATCCTGTGATGCAGAGTAGGAACAATCCGAATTTCTATCTGAAGCACAATTTTGAAAAAGAGTACAGTGACTTAGGTACGCCTTATGTGCAGGAGAATTGTGATATTGCCGAAAGTGACAATCTGGTTATCTACGGTCATCACATCAAGGGCGGCAAGATGTTTGGAGCGTTGGAGGATTACAAGTCCAAGAGCTTTTATGAGGAACACAAGAATATTCAGTTTGATACCCTCACAGAGCAGGAAGAGTATGAAATCGTCGCCGTATTTAAGACTGTGGCGTACAGCTCTGAGGGCTTCCGATACTACGACTTTGTTGATGCGGAGAATGAGGAAGATTTTAATTCCTATGTCGGGAAGTGCAAGGAGCTTGCTTTGTATGATACAGGTGTGACCGCTGAATACGGCGACAGGCTCATTACCCTTTCCACCTGCGAATACTCCGCACAGAACGGCAGACTCGTTGTAGTGGCAAAAAAGGTCGGCTGATTTGAACGCAAATCCTCTGGGAAAGGAGGTTTTCTATGGCTGATATAAAAACCAGAGATGCGGTCAAAGGTACGATAAAGACCATAGATAAAGCCGCCATAGCCAGTGAGCGTATGAAGTCTGCCTATGTGGGGATAAAGGAAAAAGCGGAACAGGGATATTACGCTGATGAAAACTCTGCCACAGAATATGCTGCGGACAGGATTTCTTATGCGGCAGACCGTGTAAAGGACGAAGGTATCCACCAGTTCAATAAGCAGGGGCAAAAGGCAGTCAAGACAACGCAGGAGAATATCGGTAAGGCAAAAGATAAAATAACCGATTTCAAGCAAAGTCGGGCTGTCAAAGCCGCAGAGCAGAAAGCAGCACAGAATATGTCAGAACAACACGGTTTGCAGATCCGTCACGGGGCTGCAAGCCGTTCCTCTGCCCCCGATGTTTCCCAGACAGCAAAATCGCAGTTGATAAAGACCCGACAGCAGGGGCAAAAAATGATTAAGACCACAGCCCGAAATGCAGAAAAAGCGGTGAAAACAACTGCTAAGGGAACAGTCAAGACTACCGAAAAGGGAATTAAAACCGCACAGGCAACTTCTAAGGCGGCGATTAAAACGACGGAAACCTCGGTAAAAACGGCACAGGCAGCGGCAAAGGCTTCTGCGAAAACTGCCCAAAAGGCAGCACAGGCGGCAAAAGCCACCGCAAAGGCAACCGCTGAAGCAACAAAAGCTACGGTCAGAGCCACCATAGCTGCGGTCAAGGCGATTATTGCAGGAACAAAAGCTCTGATTTCCGCTTTAATTGCAGGTGGTTGGATTGCAGTTGTGATTATTCTCATTGTTGTCCTGCTCGGCTGTGCTGTTTCCCTGTTTGGTGGCGGAAGCGGGAGCAACGCCTATACCCCTGTCAGTGCAGAGGTGGAAGCCTATGAGCCTTTGATACAGAAATATGCCAAACAGTACGGTATTCCCGAATATGTGGAGCTTATCAAGGCGGTAATGATGCAGGAAAGTGGCGGGCGTGGACTTGACCCGATGCAGGCGGCGGAGGGCAGCTTTAACACAAGGTATCCCCACGAGCCGAACGGGATACAAGACCCAGAATATTCGATTGAGTGCGGTGTACAGGAATTAAAGGCTGCCCTTATCTCTGCCGAGGTAGAAAACCCGATTGATATGGAGCATATCAAACTTGCCTTGCAGGGTTACAATTTCGGCAACGGCTATATCTCGTGGGCTAAGACTAACTATGGCGGCTATTCCTATGCCAATGCGGTAGAGTTCTCCACCATGCAGGCGGCACGGTTAGGTTGGGACAGCTATGGCGACACGCAATATCCCGCCCATGTGCTGCGGTATTATCCATACGGGAGAGCGTTCACAAGCGGCGGTAACCAGGCGATTGTGGAGGTCGCTTTGACACAGCTCGGCAATGAGGGCGGTCAGCCTTATTGGAGTTGGTACGGCTTTGAGGGGCGTGTGGAATGGTGTGCCTGCTTTGTGTCTTGGTGTGCCGACCAATGTGGCTATATCGAAAGCGGGATTATCCCAAAATTCGCAGGCTGCGTGGACGGTGCAAATTGGTTTAAGGGTAACGGACAATGGAAAGACCGAAGCTATGAGCCGTCGGCAGGCGATATTATCTTTTTTGATTGGGAAGGCGACGGAGAAACCGACCATGTAGGCATTGTGGAGAAATGCGAAAACGGTGTCGTTTACACCGTGGAGGGTAACTCTGGCGACACTTGCAGGCAAAATCAATATACGGTTGGAAGTAGCTCCATCTATGGTTACGGTGTTCCTGCCTATTAAGAATGGGCAAAAGAAAAACCAGAGGTTTATTCCTCTGGCTCTTTTGCCTTACATAGACCGCTGACAGTTGCTTCTATTACGAGCAACTCTTTATCATTTAGTTTGTCGAGTTCTGCGTCTAAGCGTCTGCGGACGGAACTTTTCTTGACCTCATTATCTGGGAATATGTATTCATCAACTGATACACCGAACATCGTCACAAGCTGAATGAACAACTCCAGACTTGGCTTTTGCCCCTCATTTTCAATCGCTTGAAGATGTCTTGGGTCATAATCCACAATACGAGAAAGCTCATCTCTGGTCATACCTTTTGCTGTCCTTGCTTTTTTGATTGCCTGCCCTATCGGTGTAAAATCGAAGTCAAAATCATTGTTTCTTGCGTCCATAAACTCACCACCTTGTATCAATATAATGCTTCTATTATATTTTACAGAAATGATAGTTCTTATAGAACGGTCTGAAATCCCTTGTATTAGGATATAAAATCTCTACTTGTAAGATATAAAAATTCACATTTGCATAGTTGATATTGTTCGTTCAAACGGATATAATAGATACAGTACGATTTTAGGAGGTCAGAAATGTTTGAATATATGACGGCACAGGAAGCCGCAGAACTTTGGGGGATATCGGTGCGGCGTGTGCAACGGTTATGCAAAGAAAACCGTATTGAGGGTGTCCTAAATATAAATCGGGTGTGGCTTATTCCTAAAAGTTCAAAAAAGCCCGTTGATAAGCGGAGAAAGGTTACAGATTATGGAGAATAGAATTTTATTACTAGAAGATGATGTAAGTTTAATAGACGGACTGCAATATTCGCTAAAGAAAAATGGCTTCGATGTCGATTTTGTCCGTTCTGTGCAGGAAACTCTAACTTATTTATCTGAGATAGAAAAATACGATATGCTCATCCTTGATGTCACATTGCCAGACGGAACAGGTTTTGAGATATGTGAAAAAGTACGAAAAAACGGAAGTCAGATACCGATTATTTTTCTGACAGCTTCTGATGAAGAAGTTAGCATTATTCGTGGTCTGGACTGCGGCGGTGATGACTACATAACAAAACCGTTTAAGTTAGGCGAGTTATGTTCACGCATACGAGCGTTGCTGCGGCGGGCAGGGTTGTCCACTCAAGGAACAGGGGCAGTTATGGAATGTGGCGATATTAAGATAGACCTTTTAGGAAGCCGTGTCTTATTAAAGGGAAAAATATTAGAACTTACCGCCGCAGAATACCGTTTAATATGCCTGTTGGTAAAGAATGCAAACCGTATTATTACAAGAGATATTATTTTAGACGAGTTATGGGACAGCACAGGAGATTATGTAGACAATAATACCCTTTCCGTCTATGTGCGACGACTGCGAGAAAAAATAGAAACAGACCCATCACATCCAGAACATTTACTAACAGTCCGAGGATTTGGTTATCAGTGGAAAGAGGTGGACGAATGAACTTCTTACATGATAAACATAGCCGTTATTATTGCATTTTCATTGTTACTCTTGTTTTGCTGCTTTTTTTGATGGGAATAGCTGTCATTGACACGCAAACGGCGGCTACCAAAGAAATGTTTTTAACACACAATAATGCGATTGCTACTTCTTTACTGGAAGAAGGAATTTCAAAGGAAGTAATTGCAACAGCCTTAATGAATACGGAAGCAGGCACTACAGGAAATAAGTTTTTAGCCGAAATTGGTCTTTCAAACAGCACGGATATAGAAAATTTACCTTATGTATCTGCTGTTAAAAATACAATACTGACATCTCTGTTTGTGATGTTATTTCTATGGACGCTGCTTCTGTTTTTAGGTACAATGCTGTTTTTGTATCGTAGGGAAAGACTATATAGGGAATCAGAAAACATCATTAAGGACTACATAGATGGGAACTATACTGTTCACCTTCCGCAATCTAACGAGGGAACTATTTACCAGCTCTTATCTTCTGTTGACCAATTGGCTACTATGCTTCAAGCAAAAAATGATACAGAACAAAAGACAAAAGAGTTTCTTAAAAATACAATTTCTGATATATCACATCAATTAAAAACGCCTCTGTCGGCACTTATGATGTATCAGGAAATTATTGAGAATGAGCCAGAAAACTTCGAAACGGTCAAAGAATTTTCCTTAAAGATTGGAACTGCATTAAAGAGAATGGAACAGCTTATTCAATCTATGTTGAAAATCACAAGAATAGATGCAGGGAGCATCTCTTTTGAAAAATCCAATTACAGTATCCCGAATATTATTAATCACGCAATTAGTGAATTGACAACACGGGCGGACAATGAAAAAAAGGAAATTGTGATAGATGGTGATTTGGAACAGATGCTTTACTGTGATATAGAGTGGACGGGCGAAGCCATTGGCAACATTATCAAAAACGCACTTGACCATACAGATACAGGGGGAAAAATCTCTATATCGTGGGAACAAACGCCCGCTATGATTAGAATATTTATTACGGATAACGGACACGGCATTTCCCAAGAGGATATACACCACATATTTAAGAGATTTTATCGAAGCAAAAATACTTCAGAAAGTCAAGGGATTGGACTTGGATTGCCATTAGCAAAGGCGATTGTTGAGGGACAAGGCGGTATTCTTTCTGTTCAGAGCGAGCTATTACAGGGAACAACCTTTACATTGTCTTTCCTTACGGAATCGTAAGGTTAAATTCATCTGATTGTAAGCTGTTACTTCTATCCTTGTGAGAAAGGAGGTACTTATAAATGGAAATCTTAAAAGTACAAAATCTGTGTAAAACATACGGAACTGGTGAGGCAAAAGTCGATGCTTTGAAAAATGTATCGTTCTCTCTGGAAAAAGGTGAGTTCGTTGCTGTCGTTGGAGAGTCTGGCTCTGGGAAGAGTACCCTGCTAAATTGTATCGGTGCATTGGATGTTCCTACTTCTGGCACAGTCACGATGGATGGGAATAACTTATTTTCTATGAAAGAAGAAGAACGCACGATTTTCAGAAGGAGGAATATCGGCTTTATTTTTCAGTCTTTTCAGCTTGTATCTGAATTGACGGTGGAACAGAATATAGCATTTCCGCTTCTTTTGGATTATCGCAAACCGAAAGCTTCTGATGTAGAAGAAATATTAGAATTGCTCGGCTTAACAGAACGAAGAAACCATTTGCCAAGCCAGCTTTCTGGCGGTCAGCAGCAGCGTGTCGCTATTGGCAGGGCATTGATTACAAAACCGAAGTTGATTCTTGCGGACGAGCCGACAGGCAATCTGGATAGCAAGAATAGCCAAGATGTTATTGATTTGCTGACAAAAGCATCCAGACATTACCAACAAACAATACTTATGATTACGCACAACAACGGTCTTACTTCTATGGTTGACCGTGTCTTGCGTGTCACAGACGGTGTGCTGACAGACTTGGGAGGTAATGAGAATGAAAAGTTATCTTGACCTTGTTCCTATTTCTGCAAAAGTACATCGAAAGCAAAATCGTATGTCTATTATTTGTATTGTATTGGCTGTCTTTCTGGTAACAGCTATTTTCGGTATGGCTGATATGTTTATCAGAGGGCAGATTTTGCAGGCACAGCAGGAAAACGGAAATTGGCATATTGGCATACAAAACATTAGTGATGAAGATGCAATGCTTATATCTTCCAGACCAGAGGTAGCTACTGTTGCCGATTATGGTACGCTGAATTTTCGAGGAGAACAAGAATATACTTTGCATGGAAAAAATGTGAGTATATGCGGTGGAAATGAAAGCATAGTTACAGAAATTTTTAATGTGTTGGATGAAGGGACGTTTCCTAAAACTGAGAATGAAGCAATGATATCAATCAATGCGAAGGATACGCTAAAGTTAAAAATTGGTGAGCAAATTGTAATTACAACGCCAAATGGAACGGAATTCTCATATATTATTTCTGGCTTTATGAAAAATTCCGCAAACCTTATGCGTGAAGATGTTTATGGTGTGTTTTTGACAACAGATGGCTTTCGAACAATTTACTCCAATGAAACAGATGTTAACCCATCTGAGTATACAATGTTTTTCGTGCTATTTGATAATAAAGGAAACATTCCAAAAGAGATAGCTGAGATTAAAGAACAGTACGGATTGTCCGATAAACAAGTAACCGAAAATATAACATTGCTTGGTTTGATGGGGCAGAGTGATGATTCATTCATGGCACAGGTGTATACTGTTGCAATAATTCTATTTTTCCTCGTTTTGATGGCTGGCGTTTTAATGATTGCAAGTAGTATGAACACTAATGTGGCACAGCGAACAGAGTTTTTTGGAATGGTTCGTTGCATAGGGGCAACACCTAAACAGGTTATGCAGTTAGTACGTAAAGAGGTTATGAATTGGTGTCGCTTTGCAATTCCACTTGGTGTTATCGGCGGTATGGTATTGGTTTGGGTATTGTGTTTTATTTTGCGGCAGCTTAGTCCACAATATTTTGGTGGAATGCCTGCTTTTAGTATAAGCTATCCAAGTATTATAGCGGGTATTGTTGTTGGTTTGTTGACAGTTCTCCTTGCTGCCCGTTCTCCTGCTAAGAAAGCATCCAAAGTTTCTCCTTTGGCAGCGGTATCTGGAAATGCAAATGATTTACAACCTGTAAAAAAAGCGGCGAATACCAAGTTTTTCAAGATAGACACTTCTCTTGGTATTCATCATGCTAAAGCAAGCAAAAAGAATTTTATTTTAATGATTAGCTCATTTTCAATCAGTATTATTCTTTTTCTTGCATTTTCAGTAACTATTGATTTTATGAATCACACATTGACGCCTTTACAGCCGTGGACTGCCGATATATCTGTTATCAGTCCAGAAGATACCTGCTCGGTAAAGGCTGAATTTATTGAGGAATTACAGCAAAATCTCGCCGTAAAAAATGTTTATGGGCGAATGTTTGCTTACAATGTTCCCGTAATCGTAAATGGCGAGGAAAAAGTTGTTGACCTTATTTCATATGAAGACATGCAGTTTGACTGGGCAAAGGACTATGTTTTGTCCGGCAGCTTGGAAAAAGCACAAAGTGAAAGTAATACAGGACTTATCGTTTTTGAGCCACAAAACGACATTGAGGTAGGCAATGTCATTACCTTAAATTTGAATGGCAGCCAAGCTGATATGGAGATTGTCGGTATGTTATCTGACTGCCCATTTAATAATCGTCAAGATGTTGGCAAGCTCATTTGTTCTGAGGATACCTTTAGAAAACTGACGGGCGAAACGGATTATAGTATTATTGATATACAGTTATCTCAAAATGCCACAGAGAATGATGTAAATGAAATACACCGCTTGGTAGGCTCACAATATACATTTTCTGATGAGCGAATGGGTAATAGTAACACCCGTGGGGCTTACTATTGTTTTGGGCTTTTCATTTATGGCTTTTTGGTATTGATTGCATTGATTACATTATTCAATATCATAAATAGCATAGCTATGAGTGTGGTGGCAAAAATGAAACAATACGGAGTTTTTCGAGCGATTGGATTAAGTAACAGGCAACTGGCTAAAATGATTATTGCCGAAGCATCTACCTATGCAATCACAGGTACTATTTGCGGTAGCGTTTTAGGAATAGTCTGTAACAAGATTTTATTTAGCAAACTTATAACCTATAAATGGGGCGATGCATGGAGTGTTCCTCTGGTTCAGCTTGGTATCATTATTGTTGTTGTTGCCATTGCAGTAATTTTGGCAGTAAGAAACCCCATTAAAAAATTGGAGAAAACATCTATCGTAGATATAATTAGTGTGCAATAGTTCTCAATATTATTGCATTCATAGAGGGGCAGGCAGGTAATTCTTGAACGGAATTGTCTGCCTCTTTTAGCTTACTATTTTGTAAGTCAAAATTCATCTAATTGTAAGGTTGGCTCTATATCATAATATAGGAAAGATGGAGAACACCATGAAAAAACGATTATCTAAAAAAACTTTGATTTCTGTATGCACGTTGATTGCTGCTTTGATTATTTGGACTATCTGGAGCAATACAGCTTTGACGTTGAGTACGGTGACTGTTTCAAGCAATCGTATCCCTGCTGCATTTAATGGTTTTCGGATAGCTCAAATATCCGACCTGCACAATGCAGTGTTCGGAGAAGACAATGCAGAACTGTTACAAATACTGTCAGAATGTGAGCCAAACATAATAGTAATAACGGGTGATTTAGTTGATGCTGAACATACGGACATTGATGTTGCCCTTGATTTTGCAAAAGAAGCTGTTCAAATTGCAGATACATATTATGTAACAGGCAATCACGAAGCCAGTTTGTCACAGTATGATGAGCTTAAAGCAGAACTTGAAAATACTGGTGTAGTTGTCCTTGAAGATAAAGCAATGCAGTTAGAATATAATGGAGATGACATTACGCTTATCGGACTTTCCGACCCAAGCTTTACGCTTAAAGGGGATATGTTTGGAGAAGTTCCTGCTATGGTTGATACGAAATTACGGGGACTAATCGGAGATAAAGACAATTACACTATTTTGCTTTCACATCGCCCAGAATTGTTTGAAGCCTATGTAAATTGTGGTGTCGATTTAGTTTTCAGTGGTCACGCACATGGTGGTCAGTTTCGTTTACCGTTTATTGGCGGTTTGGTTGCTCCAAATCAAGGCTTGTTTCCAAAATATGATGCAGGCTTATATACGAAAGGTGACACAAATATGATTGTTTGCAGAGGACTTGGCAATAGTATTATTCCTATTCGATTTAATAACCGTCCAGAAATCGTGTTATTGGAGCTTATCGCAGAATGATAGTAAGTAAATGTATTTAATTTTGAAAGGTAGGTTGTAACTTGAAGCAGACAGAATGGCTATTATGTCCTCTTTGCGGAAACAAAACCCGAAACAAAATCAGAGAGGACACAGTTTTGAAAAACTATCCTCTTTACTGCCCAAAATGTAAACAGGAAACATTGATTGATGTAAAGGATTTACAAATAACCGTCATCAAAGAGCCAGACGCATAAGATGCAGAGCCGATGAACAAGTGAGTAATCGCAGTTTGTCGGCTCTGTTTTTATATAACCATAGGTAGGACAAGCCCGCCGAATAAAAAAAACGGTGCTTTGGTGGGCGGCTTTGTCACGCCCAGACTAAATTTTACTGCCCTCTAAACCCGTTTTCGAGTTTGGAGGGATTTTTATGTGTTGGTCAAGCACGACCATCACGCTGCTTATCAGAAGCAGCAGTTATTTACATAGTGTCACGTAGAAGTGAGGATAACTTATTAAAAAAAGCCTTGCTTGCTCGTGGCACTTTTCTACTTTTCGAGTAGAAGTCACATATCTATATCATAGAGATAATTATGCGTGTTGCCGTAGAGGTCTTAGTACCTTTGCGGCTTTTTGTTTGTTGTTTTTTGTCGCAACACAGGATAAACCTGCTTCTGGCATTGGGTGCCGTAGCCCACCTCAATCTGAATTTCTCAAAAAAATTCAGATTGGAGGTACACATTATGGCTTACAACAAAGCCAGAGAAGAAAAGAAATGGCGGCTCTGGAAAGAAGCCGAGGAAAAACAGTTACGGAGCTTGGGGGTTAATGAGGACGATATAGAAAAGCTCCGTGTTCACGATTGGGCGATTTTTAATTCAGACAGACGGTATTATCAGCGAGTGCAGGAAACAGGTACATATCTTGACGAGCTTGTTGAAGATACTACACAGCCCGAAGTCAAAACGGTTGAGGATTTTCTGGACAGTATCGAAAATCAGCACCTCTATCAAGTTTTGATTAAGGTGGACAGGCTTACATTGCAGATTGCTTTGATGAAGATAGAAGGATATTCAACCCGTGAAATTGCGGTGTATCTGGATATTACTGAAAAAGCTGTTTACAGAAGAATGGATAGGCTCAAAGAAAAATTAAAAAAGTTATTTGAGTAGAGGGGAAAATTGAATATTCCCACGGGCTACAGGGTGAGAGGACAAAAAACTCTTGCCCTGTTTTCCTTTGTGTGGCGAAAACGGGATTGCTCCTTGATAAATGAATACCCATTCGCCAAATACTTTCTCTTTGTGATTGTGATGAGCATAAGCGTGTGCAGCGGTACGCCACGACCTGTCAAAAGGCAGCGAGCGATTGAAAGGTGGTGAGACTATCTTTACCGACTCAAAATATCGGGCAGCTCCCGATTTCGCCATAACCCACAAAGAGGATAATGATACTCCCGTCCAGTCACAGTCCGAGCGTGAAAAAACCGTCGCAGGCAATGAGGGCGGCTCTGTCAGAACGACAGTTGGGGTGGAACTCCCGTGGCGTCAGTTCGCTGCTGACCGTTTGGCGACTTCCCATAGCATTTCGGGGTGTCGAGGACAAATTGAAATGCTTCTATCATATCAGCCAAACGAAAGGCGGTCATAAGAACAGAGATATTGATAATATTCTTCCGACCTTAAAAACTTCCTTTTGTTTGGCTGCCTACATAGGCAGAACTCATCTGCCTAAATCCAGATGGGAGGTCAAACACAATGGAAAGAATTATTAAGCGTGGCGATATTTACTACGCAGAGCTTAACCCCGTTATCGGCTCAGAACAAGGCGGCACAAGACCTGTACTTATCATTTCCAATGATATAGGAAACAAGCACAGCCCGACGGTAATCATTGCAGCAATTACGAGCCGAGTACACACAAAAGCAAAGTTGCCCACACATACCGCAGTAAGTAATTATGAAGGGCTTGACAAGGACTCTGTTATCCTGCTTGAGCAGATACGGACAATTGATAAGCAGAGGTTAAAACAGTATATGGGAATGATGCCCAATAGCATAATGGCAAGAGTTAACAAGGCTCTTGCCATTAGTGTTGCACTTAAAAAAATATGAAAAAATGTGTAAAGCAGGTATGCGGGATAGATTTGCACATTGGTAAAATGGCGGCTGTATTTCTATAATTTAGAGGTACAGCCGTTTTAGCTTTAGCGGAGGTATTCGTTTATGGGAAATGAAAATTTAATTCAAAATACAGAACTGCCAAACGAACAGTTGAAAGATGAAACCGAAACATTCAATTCTTTTATCAATGTTATGGTACAGATAGTTGAAAAATACGGAAAGACTGTTTTGCAGGAATTGGATTTTGCTGCGTAGGTTACGCAGCCTTACATATCACATTTCCCTATAAATTTATGGAGGTGGTACGATGAACAGAGAAGGAAAGAAATGTGTCCTATATCCGAGAGTAAGTACTGAAATGCAGGTGGACGGATATAGCCTTGAAGGGCAGAAGAATAGCCTGAAACGATTTGCTGACAGAGAAGAAATGGAGATTGTTGGTATATATGAAGATGCAGGTAAATCGGGAAAATCTATTGAGGGGAGACCTGCTTTTAAGAAGATGCTTTCTGATATAAAGAACGGATTGGAGATAGATTATATTCTGGTTTATAAACTTTCACGATTTGGAAGAAATGCGGCAGATATTCTAAATTCATTGGAGTTTGTGCAGTCGTATGGAATAAATCTCATTTGTATTGAGGAAGGTATTGACTCATCACAGACAAGTGGAAAACTTTTAATTTCTGTATTATCTGCGGTTGCAGAAATTGAAAGAGAAAATATCATTGAACAGACAATGAACGGACGCAGAGAAAAAGCAAGACAGGGAGGTTGGAATGGCGGTTTTGCTCCGTATGGATATTATCTGAAAGACAATCAGCTCTTAATAGATGAAACCGAAGCTGAAGCAATCCGAATTATATTTGATAAGTTTGCCAATTCAGACATAGGGCTTGGCGGAGTTGCAAAATATCTTAATTTGCAAGGAATAAAAAAGATACCCCGTCAGAATGGAACATTAGAAACTTGGAGCAGCCATTTCATACGGTTGATATTAGATAATCCTGTCTATTGTGGCAAGATTGCTTATGGCAGGAGAACACGAGAAAAGGTAAAAGGCACAAAAAATGAATATAAGCAGATTCATACAGATGATTATATTCTGGAAGATGGACAGCACGAAGGAATAGTCAGCGAAGAATTATGGCAAAAAGTTCACGCAAAACGTATGGCAACAGGAATTAAGCAGCCGTCCAAAATTGGTAAGGACAGGGCGCATCTTTTAACGGGAATATTAAAGTGTCCTCTTTGTGGAAGCTCAATGTATACGAATAAACATGCTTGGACAAATAAAGATGGCACATACAAAGAAGTTTACTATTATATCTGCGGTAGGAATAAGCAGGAACGAGGGCATCATTGTGATTACAAGGCATCTCTTAGAAAAACAGACATTGAACCACTTGTAATTGAAGCCGTCAAGGAATTGGTAAGTGATAAATATTTTGCAAAAGAGATAGAAAAGCGTGTTGGTGTGCAGACTGATACCACTGCAATTGATAAGGAACTTGCCAATTATGAGAGCAAGCTGAAAGAAGTAGATTTGAATAAAGCCCGTCTGGAACGAGAGATTGATAATCTGCCTATTGATGCTCGTTTCAGAGAAAGAAAAATCCACGACATGACATTAAGGCTTGATGGATTGTATGATACGATTGTCGAGTTGGAAGAACGGATTGAAGATGCAAAGCTGAGAAAAAGTTCTATTGAAATGGAAGCAATCACTCTGGACAATATTTACAAGCTTATGCTGAATTTCGGAAAGCTCTATGATATAATAAGTGACGAGGAAAAGAAAAGTCTTATAACTTATCTAATAAAGGAAATTCAGATATATCCTAATGGAGAGTCAGAGATGCCTTTGAAGTCGATAGAGTTTAATTTTCCGATATATCGTGATGGACAAGAGGTAAGGCGGCTCTTGTGGGAAAAAGGTAATACCGTTGAGTCGGTAGTTCTGATGCAGTATTGTGGAAAATAAGAAAAATAGGCATGTTAGACCACAAGATGTTGTGGTTTGAGGGCAAAAATTGGAGCAAAAAATGACCAGTTTTTGCCCTATTTTTTTCCACGTTTTTATAGATGCATAGAGGCAAAAAAGAGATTTTTAAGTATTTTGGGACAAAATTCAGAGAAAGGAAAAGAAACAGGGATGGAGAAAAAGCAGCACCCAAGTTACGGAATGATTCGGTTTGCAAGGTCCTCAATCGGTGGTTCAGGAACGGCATTGTTTGGAAGTTCCATCATGCATAATAATGTCATACGCCTGTCCATTTCAAAAGGCATGATGGAAAGGGAGGGCAACGAGGACTGGTTTTTGGCAGGGACAGACATCAATGACATGATCGTTGAGGTGGAGATGTCCTATACACAGTTTGCCGAAGCAATCACATCACTTAACATTGGAGAGGGGATACCGGTTACCATTACAAAAGTGAATGGGACATTCGTTGAACCATGCCCATACAGTGACAGGCAGAAAGTAATGCGCCGGGAAGTGGATGAAGCAACCCGTGACTTGGTGCGGCAACTGGAAAAGAGGTCAGAGGAGATTGAAAAACTTCTGGATGAGAAACGTGTCCTGAGCAGGGAGGACCGGAGAAATATCGTCTCGACATTGAAAAATGTACGGCAGGAGTTAAAAAGTAATATCCCCTATCTGCAGAAACTGTTTGCTGAACAGATGGATAAAACCGTGACAGAGGCGAAAGGGGAGTTTGAAACTTACCTGCAGAACAAGATGAACAGCATTGCACTTGCAGCAATTTCAGAACAGATGAAGCAGGAGGAAATCAGTTTAAACAGAAACATGATACCGGAACTGGAAGTACAGGAGGGCGGGGAAGAGGCAGGGGAGATGGAAGCGGGAATGCACATGGACATGTAAGGCGGTACTTATTTTAGAAATGAAATGGGTATCGCTATTTTTTTATCCGAAAGGAAGGGGATGAAGTGAAGCGCAGAAAAGGACATGAGATAGACTATGCAGGGAAAAAATATGTTTCACTGCATGAACTGTGCGATGACCTGGACCTGCCTTACTCTCCGCTGGCACATAAATATTACAGGACAAAAGATATTGAACAGTCGGTAGAGAGGGCAAAAAAGGTAAAAGATGCACAGACCTACACCGTCTGGGGCAGGGAATATAAAAGCCTGACGGATATTGCAAAGGAGTACGGGACCAGTGCCGCCGTCATTTCAAAAAGACTGCAGGACGGAAAGACAGCCGAGGAAGCTATCGCAGAAATCATACAGAAGGAAACACTTTCTTTCTGCGGAAAGGAATTTCATGGACTGGCACAGATAGCGAACTATTATGGAAAAGATTATTCGCTGGTCTGGGAGCGGCTCAAATATGGCATGAGAATGGAAGAAGCACTGTTTCTACCGATCAGGCAGATGAACAAGCCGCAGTATGAAATAACCTGTCGCAAAAATTTATGAGGAGGTCAAGTCAGAAAGGCTGGAACAGGAAAAAGGGATGCAGATGAACATGTAAGGCAGTACTTATTTTAGAAATGGAATGGGTGCTGTCTTTTTTTTATGGAAAAAGGAAGGAGACAGAGTGGATGTCGGGATTTTTTTGCAACAGCCCAAGACTGCAGTTATTAGAACGGCAGATGCGCCAGCCGCCGGGATACCGTCCCAGAGGGCATGGGTGGATGTTTGACATGGAAGAGTGGAAAAGCAGAGGAAATTATTCAGAGATTGTGGACTGTGTCATCAGCCGGATGCAGATGGAACACTTAAAGAAAAGAATACAGGAGGTATTTGGAAATGCAGACAAGGAACTGATTTTTTATGACAGCAGGCACAGAACGGATTTTTCTTCCCTGCTGCTTGGCAGACGGAAAAAGAACCTGTGCGGACTTCCGAATTATGCCGCCGCAGTATTTCTTCTGTCTGCAGATGAAAACCTGTGGGAGAAAGTTTCTAAGCAGGTGCTGGATACGGGGATTTATTTTGACCGCATCCGGCTTGGCAGCGTTACGCTGGAACAATATATCCTGTTCCATGCAGCTAGGGATGTGTATCTGGGGACAAAGCATATCCGGCTGTCGGAGCTGACCGACAGGGAACTGATACCGGATGAAATCTTAAGGCTTATCGTGAATGCATTTGTGATGGAAAGGTATGGGGTGGACATCGTAGAACAGGAGGTGTGGAATGAAGATTAGAGCAAAAAATAGGGAACAGACGGTAGATATGACTCTGCCGGTAACGGACATGGACATGCAGTATTACATGAAACGTATCGGGATAGAAGATGTTATGCCGGTATGTTGTATCAGTGAGGTACGGGATGAACCGCCCTATTTTGGATTTTTGAAAGGGCAGACCGTCAACATGGACGAACTTAATTTCTTTGCCAGAAGGCTGGATGGAATGACGGAATATGAAAAAAGAGTGGTGGGTGTCTACAGCAGTGAGACAGGCATCCGGGAGATGAAACAACTGATCAACCTGACTTACAGCCTGCAGGGACTGTCACTGCTCACAGACTTGACGGACGGAAACCGTGTCGGGCTGAGACTTTATCTGGACCGGCACATTGCAATCTCAGAAGAAGAAAAGAGCAGAATAGATTTTAATGCATATGCACAGAGGATTTTTTCAGAAGGAAAATGTAAGTTCCTGCCACATGGGATACTGGTAGATCAGGGATTCCAGATGGAGGAGGTCTATAACGGAAAAACCTTTCCAGAATACATCGACAGACCGGATGAAACCGTGGCGGTTTTATCTCTTGAAAATGAGGCAGGGGATAAGGAATACCTTTATCTTCCAACGGACATCAGTGCCATGGATAAGGTAAAGAAAAGACTCAACATCGCAGCATTTGCTGAAGGCATTGTGAACGGGATAGAAAATATCCGGCTGCCGGAAAGCATCCTTCCTTCCCCGGAAGATATGTGTATGTCTCTGCAGGGTGATGTCCAGAAACTGACTCTTTTTAATGAGATGTGCCAGACCGTCAGCTGTTTTGATGAAGCAAAAATGGACCGGCTTGCAATGGCGGCAGGATTCGTGGGGACAAGTGAATTTACTGATATCACTTACATCGCAAAGCATCTGGATGAATTTGAAATACATCCGCAGATACATACGGATAAAGAGTATGGGGAATTTCTGGTTAAAGAAGCGGGGATGTTTGAAGTTGATGAACTTCTCCTGCCGCATATTGATTATGCCGGGGTTGCCCGTGATAAAAGACAGGCAACGATGGCAGACAGCGGATTTATTCCAGAGGGCTTTGTTGGCACGCAGAGGGCGATCCATGAGTATCAGGAATATCAGGGGGAATTTGCCGATCTGCTTGAAAAAAACGGGATACCCTGTGAAACGTTCTGCCTTTACAGTTCGCTGGCAGGGATGATGTATCAGGATGGAGAGGAGCAGGAAACGCTGTACCGGAGTGAACTGGCAGATTATGAGGAACAAATCCAGAAAGCCATCCTCAAAGAAAGGCATGTGGAAGAAGAGCCGAGGGGACTCATGCATTATTTTGACGGGAACAGACAGGTGGCTGCAAAAGTGATCAGTGCATTCCCCAAAGTGCAGAACATCCGGGGAGAACTGTTCGGAGTTCTGGAATGCAGTATCTGCCAGCCTCTGACACAAAATGAAATCTATGAACTGAAAAATTTCTGGGACGGACAGATGAGTGACGGCTGGGGAGAAGGCTTTGAACAAAGACCAATCTATACGCAGGAGGGAGAACTGTATGTCAGTTTCTGGACACAGGAAAGACACTGGGGCGTCATGACGGAGGAAGAACTGGACAGAATCTGGAATCATGGCATGACGCAGACTCTGTAAAAAAATAATATTCTGCTGGATATGTGCTGGTGTATGTAGTATTGTGTGTCCCAAAGAAAAGGTAGTGTCAAGTGATCTATGAAAAAATGAGCCAAAACAAAAAGGCTCGATTGAACCTTGAAAATTGCAGATATTTCAGTCAGAGATAGGTTTCCGCCACCCTTGACAGCACACAAAAGAACTGCTGTAGGTGATTCACCGACGGCGAAGAACTCAAGAACAGTTAGAGATTTTTCCGTCGTTTACAGCAGTGTAGCAGTTTTTTTGCGTGCCATCAAGGGCACAGCCGCTGGTGCGGTGGCTGGTTTATTACCTCTGGCTTGGAATCTAAGAACAGTTAGAGCCTTCGGCTGGCAGATTTAAAATTGTCTGCTGACCGAGAAAGATGAGTAACTGCCATTTGCCGGGCATGTTGTCTGCGTTGGTGAGCATATCAACCTTATTTAAAACCTGATACTTGTTGTGCTTATGTGGCCGCAGGAAGTTATAATAAGCAACCCATAAAGCTAAATCGTAGTTGGCACCATCATAGTTGTCAAATCCATTGGTTGGGCGATAAGAGGCTTTGTAGGTGCGGTTAAGGCGTTCGATTATCTGCTTGAAAGGGCGGAATTCTTTGGAAACTTCGTCATCATTGGTGAGACCGATTACCTGTGTGATGTTGAATGTAAAGGTATCTTTAAATCTTTGGGCAAACTCCATCGCTGCTAATGGATAAGCACTGTATCCATCTGCAATAAACTTAAAGTTTTTAGGAAGTTTATCGAAATGTCTGAAAGCCATTCTCATTGCGAGGATGCAGGGACCGACACTGCGGTTGTCGGATACCTGATAACCAATGATAGAGCGGCTTACAGCATCCATAATAAACCAGATGTATGCTTTGATACCACGAACTTTGATGTAGGTTTCATCGGCAGTCAATACTTTGCCTGGTTTGTAATCATAGTGATCAACGAATGGTTTGATACAGATGGAGGCTGTTTTGCAGTAGTTGGCTATCTGTTGGTGTGAGATGTTGATGTTATAAAGATCTTTCAGTGCCTGCGAGGTTTTTCTTAAGGATAAACCAAGGTTGATGTGCAGGGTAAGACACAGAGACATCACATGGGCATTATGCTTTGAAAACTTCAGTGAAGAAGCATTCTTTGGAAGAGAGGTTAGGTCCATGGCGAAGAAATCCACAGTGAATTCACGGTAGATGTAATGGAGTTTATATTTGTTTTTGCCATAATCCTCAGCAAGGTCTTTCTGATCCACTTTTTTAAGATTGTGGAGATAGTAAGGACATTTTGGATTGACGCATTTATGTATGCGGAAGAACTTGCGGTCTTTTTTTGGAACGAGGGTATTTCTGCAGTGAGGGCAGGTAAGGCGAAAAGGTGTTGTAACGACTTCGCCGGAGCAGAAGGTCTGTCCACAGACTTTACACTGGTATTGACCGTTACCGCCATTATTGTCGTAAATGTAGTGATGTGGAGCCTCACATAAAGGGCAGACGGTATCTTCAGAAATGGATTTACCATTACGGCGCTGAACTGGTTTGACAGGCTTACCGTATTTCCACTGGTAGTACTCAAGAAGGAACTGCCAGTCCTGTTTGATAAAGGTTTTGATGACAGGAAGCTTATCAATTTTAAATTTTTGATATTTTGGAGAATGGGAATCATCAAAAGTCCACTGTTTGAGAGGAATATATCTGCAAATAAAATTTAAAAGCCAGCAGATTTGTTTATGTTGGTATTGAATGTAGTTAAGTAAATAAAGTATAATGTTCATGAGCATTGTCTCCTTTGGTTAGTGGAATTTTGGTCGAGGACATTATACCAAAAAAGGGAGGTCAATGCTCTTTTTATTTGAAACTCCCGAAAATAAAGGTTTTTAAAGAAAAAATAGATAGTAAATTTGACACTACCAAAGAAAACAAGGAGGCAAACAGATGAAATTGGATGATACAGTCATGGTGCAGTTTTTTGGGGAGCTTATCGAATCATACCGCCAGCAGATCATGGATCAGGAAGAGGCAAGGGAACTTTCAAAGAAGAAAAAAAAGTTCCTGGCAGACTTAAGAAAAGAACTGGAGCTGCCAAACCCGCAAGCGTACAGGATGGTGACAGAACTTTTTGGATGCATGTTAGACATCAGCCAGATTAAACAGGAACAGCTTTATATACAGGGAATAAAGGATGGAATACGAATCCGAAAACTGGTAAAAGAAATCGAGGAAGGTGAGGAATGTTAAGAAGGGAACAGATAGAACGGCTGAAGGAGAGATATCCTGCGGGTACCGTGGTCAGGCTGGGGCAGATGGAAGGGGAACACCAGATGCCGTCCGGCATGGAGGGAAAAGTAATTGGTGTGGATGATATCGGACAGATACATGTGGAATGGGAAAATGGAAGCACGCTGGCTCTGAATGTGGAGGAGGATGACTTTACTGTTGTACCGCAGAAGGAAACCCTGTCCGAAAAGAAATGCAGGGAATTTTTAGGGAAAATAAATGAGATATTAAAGGAAACAGATTTCTATCTGCTGAATGTGTCATGCAATGGAGGGGATACCGCCTATGCTGCCCAAAAGCTGCTTGCCATGCATCAGGCATTTGAAACCGTGTACGGGGAAGGATATGTGGATGAGGAGTATGGGATGGTGATGATGCCGGCGGTGGTCTGCGGAAGGGATTCCGGCATACGCACGCTGGCACTTGTCACGCTTGATCTGGAGTCTTCCGGGGAACACTTCGGAACGATTTTCATGACGCCGGGCGGCATGATGGAGCAGGGGACCAGCTCCCTGAGTGAAAAACAGAAACAGGCACTGGCAGAGTATTATATCCCATATGACTACTGGTACACACCGCTTGTGGAAAGGGACCACCATGTGGATTTTACACAGATGCCGGAGGAGGTGGCTGACATCCGCAGGATGGTGGACGAACTGCCGGTGCAGGGGGAGGCTTTCCATATGAATGAACCAAAATAGGAGGAAAAAATTTTGAACAGCATCATAAGCTGGGTTGGCGGCAAGAAAGCACTGCGCGATCTGATCTATCTGCGCATGCCGAAAAACTATGACCGCTACATAGAAGTATTTGGCGGTGGCGGCTGGGTTTTATTCGGAAAACCGCCGGATAAATGCATGGAGGTTTACAATGATTTCAATTCAAATCTTGCAAACCTCTTTTATTGTGTCAAGGAAAGGCCAATGGCACTGCTTCGGGAACTGTCCTTCCTGCCGCTCAACTCCAGAGATGAATTTACAACGCTGCGGAAATTTCTGGCCATGGAAGAATTTAAGAGTGAACATCTTGCGGAAGAATTGGAGATTGCAACGCACTTCTTAAAAGAACCGGAGGCGGCAGAAATCCGTGACATCCTCATGGAGCGTGCCGCAGTAGGTGATGTGAAAAGGGCGGCGGCATTCTATAAGATTATCCGCTACAGCTATGGGAGCGGATGCACCTCTTATGGATGCCAGCCTTTTGACATACGCAAAACCTTTACCATCATCTGGGAGGCAAACCGCAGGCTGAAGGATACCGTAATCGAGAATAAGGATTTTGAGGCACTCATCCGTCAATATGACAGACCGAATGCCTTTTTTTATTGCGATCCGCCGTATTTTGAAACCGAGGGACACTATGAGGTGGTGTTCCGTAAGGAAGATCATGTGAGGCTCAGGGATACCTTAAAAGGCATACAGGGAAAGTTCATGGTTTCCTATAACGACTGTGCCTATATCCGTGAGCTGTATCAGGACTTTCAGATTGAAGCGGTGACAAGGATCAATAACCTTGCACAGAGGTATGACAACGGAAGTGAGTTCCCGGAAGTGCTGATCGCAAACTATGACATGGAGGAAAGAAAAAAAAGCATGCCGATGCAGATGAATCTGTTTGAACTGTATGGGGAACAGAAAACGGTCCGGTGGAGGGGAAAGGAGACAGAGGAAGAGCCACAGGACACATAAAAAAGGAAAAAAGGAGGAAAACATGCTTCAGTTAGTAGAAATGGAAGGAAAGATGACGGAAAACGGGTGTATTGAGATTCCCGCAGTGGTGTTAGAGCAGGCTGGTATCTGTACCGGTGACACCGTGAAACTTGTGTATATGGCAGAGGACGGGGAACTTAAGAACACGGCAAAGGAGTTCCTGCTTGCAAGGGCAGGACAGGATGTGGCAGAGGAACTGGCAAAGGAGGAAAACATTGCGTTCCAGATACCGGAAGAATTATTAAGGGATGCCGGAATCCCGATGGACGCAGACCTTGACATTGTGTGTCAGGAAGGACGCATTATCATCCTGCCGTCAGAACTTGTGCAGGGGACGGAAGTGCCGGAGGAACTGCTTGCCATCTGCAGGGAGCTTGGCATCACGGAGGATAAGGTAAACATCATCTTGCGGACCACAGAGGAGGGGACGGATGAAAAAACCGGTGTATAAGCTGTTAGACGAAAAAGGACGTATCCTGATTCCGAAAGAATTCCGCCAGATGGCAGAGCTTGAGAGCGGGGATATCGTAAAGCTGTCCATGAGCAGTGGAAAGATTGTGGTATCCAAAGTAGATATCGTTGAGATGGGGAGTCAGGACCCGCAGGCAGTGGAAGCCTATGTAAATGCAGCGGTAAAACATATGAGTCCTGCAAAACAGGTGGCGCTTGCGGCAAGGATTCTGAAATTCGCACAGCAGGAGGGAGGTACGGATTGTTAAGGAATAAGTACAGGGCATTTGAAATCAAAGACGATCAGGTCAGCCAGACGCTGGTGGACGGGAATCTCTGCTCCATTGCAGAATTTATCCGGCACTGCAGTGAGGGAAGCATCATCACCCTGCACACCATGGAGGGCGAACCGTTTTTGATCGGACTCTCCAAGATGTTTGTATTCTGCGGGGACAAGGCATTCTTAGACAGGCAGTTAATCCCTTACCTGCGCAGCATGGGTGGGTAATGCGTATGAAAAGGATTTATGTTCAGAACGGGATTGTATTTTATTATGGGAATCCGGCTGGCTATCTGGGAGATGGGACAGCAGTCATCGACTGCATGTTCCAGAAAGAGGAGCTGGTTTCGTTTGTGAAGGAACAGTTTTTGGTGGAACCCGTATTCCGGGAGGGTGTGTATGACCGGCTGTCGGAGGGAGGTGGTGTCAAAGAGACAGCGGAGGTCAGTATCGGGGAAGGGAGGAGGCTTAGAATCTATCAACTGGGACAGGACAGTCCAATCATGATGCGGTTTATCAGTCTGGCAGAGAGAAAAAAGAGAGGGTATGACAGACCGCGCAGGGAGGAATATGTCAGAGTCTATGAGGGGGAGATAGAAAACTATAGTCTGGAGGAAGTCTGGGAGAAATACGGACGGAGAGTACCGGAAGGGTTTCAGGGACATGCATTGTCCATTTCGGATGTGGTCGAGTTTGCGGATGGGGAAGTCAGCCGCTTTTTCTATGTCGAGCCATCCGGGTATGAGGAAATCAGATTTTAACAAGGAGGAGCATTATGCCAAAGGCAAAAACTGCCCAGAGCCGGGCAGAAACCACAGAACAGCTGGCACCATCCGGAGCAGGGAACAAAGAAAACTCCCTGCTCCAGTTTGATGTGCGCATCCAGTCCATCCGGCCGAGGGAAAGCATCAAGGGAACGGCATCCGTAAACATCAACGGGGCATTTGCAATCCGGGGTGTCAAGATCATTGAGGGAAGCAATGGACTGTTTGTTTCCATGCCAAGCTATAAGGTTGGGAATGAGTACAAGGACATCTGTTTCCCTATCACGCAGGAATGCAGAAAACAGCTCCATGAAGCAGTCATCGGAGCTTATGAGCAGGCAATCTCGCAGGGGCAGGACACGGTGGCAAAGCATCATGGGATGCAGGCACCGGAAGGACAGCCGATGGAGATGGCAGGAATGTAACAGGATAAAACCAGAGAACATAGAGCGGACCGCACAGGAACGGTCCGGCAGACCATGAGAAAAAATTGGAGGAAAAAGATATGAGAAATATGATGAAAAAAGCAGCACAGAATGTAAAGGCAGTTGCCGTAAGAGCAGGGATGTTAATGAAGGATACCAAGGGTGAGAACTATGTGGATACGGCGGTCAAAATCCTGATCGCAGTCGTTCTCGGCGCACTGCTCCTGGCAGGTCTTTATGCACTCTTCGGGGATGTGGTGATGCCTACCCTTACCCAGAGAATTCAGGACATGTTTAACTACGCAGGATAAGGGACACCGGTCCAGAACAGTGAAACAGGAAAAATAACAGAAGGATATGGAGGAAAACAGATGCCTAGAAGAGCAAATACACAGACACAGCAGGAAGCAGTACAGGAAAATGCCGCAGTGCAGGCAGACGCAGGGGCAGACATGCAGATGGAGGCTGCCATTACAAAAACACAGCCGGAAAAGGGCGTCCTTGCCCTTGCCGATGTAAAAATCGGGGATTTCATGACGATCCGAAATGTCAGAATCAAGGAAGATGACTACGGGCTGACCGTTGCCATGCCGAAAACAAAGGCAGGAGCAAATGAACAGTACAGGGATGCGGTGTTCTTTGCCGACAGGGGAACCAAGGAAAAATTTGACCAGACGGTACAGAAAGCGTATGAAACTTTTATGCACCAGCAGACGGATCTGGACGAGGAACCGGAGGAGGCAGAGGAGCTGGAACAGGAAGAAGGCGGCATGAACATGGGAATGTAACATGATAAGGCTGGCTTTCTTTTTTTCTGCCCTGTCTTTGGCGGCGGTCATGGATATACGGACAAGGACCATCCCGGACTGGCTGGTTGTTCTGGTGGCACTTACCAGCGTGCTGCCACCGGGAACACCAAATTTTTTGGGTGTTCTTGCAGGACTTCCGCTGCTCCTTGCAGGGATTACCATAGGAGGAATCGGCGGAGGGGATGTGAAACTCATGGGGGCATGCGGCCTGATACTTGGAGCGAGCCAAGCGCTTACGGGACTGTTCCTTGCATTGTGTCTGCTGGTGCTGTGGCATGCGGCAGGGAACATGGGCAGAAAAAAGAACAGAAAGAAACAAAAAGAGGAGAAGGAACAGGCATACCCGCTTGTTCCGTTTCTTTTTGCAGGAATGCTGATTGGTATCTGGATAGGAGGTTAAAGAATTGAAAAAGAAATTATTACTGGCAGGGATTGTGGCACTGCTTGCAGGAACTGTCATGGCAGCAAGAAAGAAAAAATATACGGAGACATCGAGATAGGAGGAGAAGAGAATCATGAAACTGTTAAAAAACCGTACTGTTCTTGGGGTACTCTGCATTGCAGTGTCCCTGCTCATCTGTTTTGCAGTAACACCGCTTGTCAATGCCGGACTGTCCCAAAAGACCACAATCGTGCGTTTTGTAAAGGACGTTAAGGCAGGCGAAGAGATCAAAAAAGGAATGCTGCAGGAAGTCGAGGTGGGAGGTTACAACCTGCCCGAAAATGTGTTAAGGAGCATCACGGAGGCGGAAGGAAAATATCTGACCGCAGATGTTTATGCAGGGGATTATATCGTAGCAGAAAAAGTAGCGGACGAGCCGGCTGCAGAAAATAAATACCTGTACAACTTAAACGGGGAAAAACAGGCAATCTCCATCACTATCAGTTCTTTTGCGGAAGGACTCTCCGGCAAATTAAAGAGCGGGGATATCGTGTCGGTCATCGCACCGGATTACCTGGGCAGCGGCGAGACAGTCATCCCGGCAGAATTAAAATATGTGGAGGTCATCGCAGTGACGGCAAAGTCCGGCTATGATGCCAATACACAGGAGCAGGAAGAGGAGAAGGAGCTTCCGTCCACCGTCACGGTGTTAGTCAGACCGGAGCAGAGCAGACTGCTGGCAAGGCTGGAAGCAGAGGGAGAAATCCACCTGTCACTGGTATACAGGGGAGACAGCCAGAAAGCCGCACAGTTCATTGAAGCACAGGATCTGGTGCTGGAGGAGCTTCTGGAAGAAACCACAGAGGAAGAAGAGGTATCTGTTGTAAAAAATGAGGTGCCGAGGACAGGAGGGGAAGCGGATGCAGTGACGGCAGAAGAAACCTCGGCAGACGAGAAAAATGATACGGATATGGAGGAATAGTGTTTGAATTTCATGAAAAATTCTTTGTTCCAGAGAAATCTGGAGCAGGAAAGGGAAGAAGAGATGCCGGAAGAGGGAGGCGTGCTTGCCGTGTGGGGCAGCCCTTCCTCTGGCAAGACGGTGGTGTCTGTGAAACTGGCAGAGCATCTGGCAAAGAAAAAAAGAAATGTCATCTTAATCCTTGCGGATATGGTCACGCCGCCGCTGCCCTACTTATGCGCACCGTCAGACATTGAACAGGAAAGGTCGTTGGGGAGCATTCTTGCCGCATCCCATGTGACGGAAAACCTCATCAAGAAGAACTGCATGTTCTACCGGAAGAATGATTATCTTTCCATGGTCGGGATGTTAAAGGGGGAGAATGTGTTCACCTATCCGCCCTATGAAAAAGAGCAGGCGGCAGAACTGCTCCAGCTTGCAGCACAGATCGCACCGTATGTCATCGTGGACTGCACCAGCAATATCGCATCGGATATCCTGTCGGCAGTCGCATTGATGGAGGCAGATACGGTATTAAGGCTGGCAGGGTGTGACTTAAAATCCATCAGTTACTTATCCTCCCAGCTTCCACTGCTCTCAGACCACAAATGGGATGCCGACAAGCAGCTAAAGGCCGTGTCCAATATCAGACAGCAGGAGGCGAGCAGCCACATGGAACAGATCCTTGGCAGTGTGTCGTTCCAGATTCCGCACAGCAGTGAGGTGGAAGCACAGTTTTTAGAAGGGGAACTGCTTGGGGAACTCGGCTTGAAAGAGAGCCGGACATTCCGCAGGGAGATAGAGAAAATCAGCAGGGAGGTATTCGGGGTATGAAAAACAACCAGAATCTGTTCTTTTCCCCGGAGGAAAAGGGAAGGGCGTTTTCGGATGTCTTAAAAGAGGTGCAGGAGTATATCTCCAGCAAATATTCCACGCTCATGGTAGAAGGCGGGAGCGAGGAAGTAAAACAGCAGGTCAAGCGGTACATCACAAAGTATATCTGCGACTACCGCATCACGGTAAAGGGAAAAACACAGGAACAGTTGATCGATGACCTTTACACGGAAATGGCAGAGTTTTCCTTCCTCACCAAGTACATTTTTGGAACCGGGATAGAGGAAATCGATATCAATTCCTGGCGGGATATCGAGATACAGTACAATGACGGCAGGTGTGAAAAGCTGGAGGAACACTTCGAGTCCCCGGAGCATGCGGTCAATGTCATAAGGCGCATGCTCCATGTGTCGGGCATGGTGTTGGACAATGCCTCCCCTGCGGTGTTAGGGCATCTGAGCAAAAATATCCGAATCGCCGTGTTAAAGACGCCGCTTGTGGATGAAGATGTGGGGATTGCAGCGTCCATCCGTATTGTCAATCCGCAGAGCCTGAAAAAGGAAAACTTTGTGGATGGCGGCACCGCAACAGGGGAAATGCTGGATTTTCTGGCAGAGTGCCTGCGTTATGGAATCAGCATCTGTGTTGCAGGAGCAACCAGTTCGGGAAAGACCACGCTTGCAGGCTGGCTGCTTACCACCATACCGGATGGAAAGCGCATCTTTACCATCGAAAACGGCAGCCGTGAGCTGGCACTTGTAAGGGAAAAGGATGGAAAAGTGACCAACAGTGTCATCCATACGCTGACCAGATACAGCGAAAATGAAAAGCAGAATATTGATCAGGACATGCTCCTCGATATGGCACTGCGTTTCAACCCGGAGATCATCTGTGTCGGGGAGATGCGTAGTTCGGAGGCGTACACGGCACAGGAATCGGCAAGAACCGGTCATACAGTGCTTACCACGATCCACAGCAACAGTTGTGAATCCACTTACAGCCGAATGAGGACACTGTGCAAGAGAAAATATGACATGGATGATGAGGTGTTGATGGACCTTGTAACGGAGGCATTCCCTATCGTGGTGTTCACCAAGCAGCTTGAGAACCGCAAGAGAAAACTCATGGAAATCATGGAGTGTGAGATCACGGCAGACGGAAAGCGGAAGTTTAACCCGCTGTACCGCTATGAGATCACCGAAAACCGGATGGAAGGGGACCGCTTTATCATTAACGGCACGCATAAGAAGGTGTGCGGAATTTCCGAGAGCCTCAAAAAGAGATTTTTGGAAAACGGCATGCCAAAAGATGTGCTGGAAAGAATTGAAAAAGGAGGGGAGAAAGCATGCTGACATTACAGGTCATTGCCTGCATCGGGATCATTACAGGGGCATTCCTGCTGTTCCACATCCGGCTAAATGACTTTACGGGGAACATTTTCCACAGGCTTTTGGACGCACCGAAAGGAATCCGTGAGGAGATACTGGAGGAAACCAAGCGCAGGAAAAAATCCTATTTCCGAAGGGAAATCGAGGAAGTACAGGCAATTTTGAAAACAACGGACAGGGAGGAGCTGTTCCCGCTTTTATGCACGGCATCCCTCCTGCTGTTTGCCGCAGGAGCAGCCATTGCCGTCATGATCGGAAATGTTTTTTTAATTCCGGTGCTGGCGTGCGGATTTTTATTTCTGCCGTTCTGGTACATCAGGCTGACCGCATCCCATTTCAAAAAGGATGTGTCATCGGAACTGGAAACCGCACTGTCCATTATTACAACGGCATACCTGCGAAGTGAGGACATCCTTACTTCGGTGGAGGAAAACCTCGAATATTTAAATCCGCCGGTCAAGACCGTGTTTGCAGATTTTGTGTCAAGAATCCGCCTCATAGATCCAGACCTTGAAGCAGCCTTGGAGGAGCTTAAGGGAAAGATTGAAAATGATGTGTTCATGGAGTGGGTGGATGCCTTAAAGTCCTGCCTGTATGACAGGTCACTAAAGACAACGCTGACACCGATCGTGGCGAAACTGTCGGACATGCGCATCGTGAATGCAGAGCTGGAATATCTGGTATTTGAACCCAGAAAGGAATTTATCACAATGGTGGTGTTGGCAGTGGGGAATATCCCGCTGTTATATTTCCTGAACCAGTCCTGGTACGATACGCTCATGCATACCATCCCCGGACAGATTATGCTGGCAGTTACCGGCGCAATTATTTTTGTTTCCACGGCATGCGTCATAAAACTGACAAAGCCGATTGAATACCGGACATAAGGGGGAGGGATAAATTGAAAATCGTACTGATAGTTGTATTCATCCTTACGGCATGCGGACTGTTCCTTCTGCTGTCGGGCATCTTAAAGCTGCCGACACTGCGGACCGGCAGGGCGATGATGCAGTCAGGGAAGAAAGAAAAGAAACTGCAGAAAACACTGGATGCGTTCTACATGGACGGAGCGGCATACTTAGGAAAATACATCGGGATGAATGCCTACAAAAAAAGCAGGATGCAGAATGTCCTAAATGCGGCAGGACTTAAGATGACACCGGAAACCTATATGGCGTATGCCTATCTGAAGGCAGGGAGCATTTTTCTCCTGATCCTTCCGGCACTGCATGTATTTCCGCTGCTTGCCATCCTGCTCGTGCTTTTAGGAGTCATGGTCTACTATAAGGAGACAAGAAAAGCAGAAGAGCTGGTAAGGGAAAAAAGAGAGCAGATCGAGGGAGAGCTGTACCGTTTTGTTTCCACCATCACACAGGAGCTGAAAAACAGCAGGGATGTACTTTCCATGCTGGAGCATTATAAGGAAAATGCCGGGGAGATGTTCCAGAAGGAACTGGACATTGTGTGTGCCGACATGCGTTCCAGCAGCTATGAGGCAGCACTCACCCGTTTCGAGGCAAGGCTCAATTCCCCGCAGCTCTCCGATGTGGTCCGTGGACTGATTGGTGTGTTAAGAGGCGATGACGGTGCAGTGTATTTCCAGATGCTCACACACGACTTCAAGCAGGCAGAACTGCAGAGGTTAAAGGCAAAGGCAGCAAAAATCCCGCCGAAAATCCGTGTCTTTTCTTTTGCCATGCTCTTATGTTTCCTTGCAACCTATTTTGCCATCATCGGCTATGAGATCATAAAGTCCATGGGAACACTGTTCTGATAAAAGCGCAGGAAGGAGAAAGATTGAAAAATAAAATTTTTCAATCGCGAGATTTGTGTCTGCGCGCACTTGACACAAACTCGTTATGCGCAAAAAGCGTGCGCAGAAATGAGGCAAAAAATGAAACGGATCTATAAAATCATGAGGGACAAAAAGGGGGAGGGATATATCGATGCGGCAGTCGTTGTATTCTGCGTGATGTTTGTCATTGCCCTTGGCGTCAGGATATTCCCGGTTTTTATCACGAAGATACAGCTTGACAATTTTGCAGACGAGCTGGTGAGGGAGGCAGAGATCAGCGGCAGGGTTGGAAGTGAGACAACCGCAAGGCAGAGAACCTTGGAGGAAAAAACAGGGATACATCCAGCCGTAAGCTGGTCAAGAACCGGAAAAATCCAGTTGAATGAAGAGGTGACGGTAACACTGACGTTGCAGAAAGACCTCGGACTTTTTGGGAAATTAAGGTCGTTCCCGGTAACCATAAGGGCGAGGGCATCGGGAAAGAGTGAGGTGTATTGGAAATGAGAAAATGCTATCAGAGCTTCAAAAGACTTCTGACAGGGCAGGAGGGAAGCATGGCCCCGGTTGCTGTAGCTGCAACAATAGCCATGCTTTTTATCATCCTTGGTGTTTCAGAATACATGCGCCTTGTCATCACGGCAGCCGGAATCAAAGATGCCATGGAATCTGCCGTAGTTTCCGTGGTAAACGACAATTACAATGAAGTTTATCATGGTGTCAGGGAAGGATATGCTGCAGGATATGAGCCGGACGATACGGGATTTGCGGCATCCGTGGACCATGGGGATATCTATGGCAGGATGTGTTTTCTGCTTGGTCTGGAAGAGGATGGGAACAGTTATGTCCGCTATAACAACAGTGGTGAACTGGAGTACAGGCTCAAAAATCTTTCTGTGGACATCCACAACACGGCACTGGCATCGCCGGGAGGAACTTATTATGCGGATGCAGAGGTCACGATGGAAGTGCCTGTGCGTTTCGCAGGAAAAATCTTGTCGAATATGTCGGTCAGGTTGAAGGTGAGGGCGGCCTACCGGGAGAAATTTTAGTAACATGTTACAGATATCGTAAGACTTATTACATTTCCATAGACTTTCCAGACGTTCTATGGTAGCGTGTGAACTACGAAAATCAATCAAAAAAGCATAAGGAGGGAATGCCATGAAAGATAAGACAAAAAAGTGGCTGGCAGTCGCAGGACTTCTAGCAGTATGTGCGGTGCTTGTGTTTGGAATCAGCAGGGTGCTCTACCATGAGCCGGACAGGGAGGCACAGGTCGTGGAGAGAGAATCGGAGGAGACAGAACTTTTTGTGGAGACAGAAACACCGGAACCGGCTCCGGCAGAAAGCACAGAAGCAGAGATGGAAGAGCCGCTTGTGATCGAGACGGAGACAGGAACTTCCGTAAATGACAGGGAGCAGGAAATTCAGGAAACCCCGGAGAAAACAGAAGAGGAAAAACCGAGTGAGCCGCCTGCACTGTCTGAGGGAACCGCCACGGACCAGCCGGATACACCACCGTCCTATGAGGAGGAAAAACAGGAGGAACCGGCTCCGGCAGAGAACCAGACGCCAAAGACAGGTGATACCAAAGACGGCATGGTATATGTGGAAGGCTTCGGATGGATTACCGATGAAGGGGAAGGCTCAGGCACCTACGCAGATGACATGTATGAAAATGGCAATAAGATCGGAATCATGGATTAAATAAACAGAACGTAAAGGAAAGGCACAGCAGAAAATGTTGTGCTTTTTTTGTGGGCAGATACGGGCAGTGTGCCATATCTGCCCGCTGTGTTTAAAGGAGAAATGCATGAAATATATCAAACAGAAAATCCTGCTGTTTGTGCTTTTGCTTGCCATGGCAATGCCGGTATCGGTTTATGCAGCCGGGGAAGGGAACATCGACAATGGCGGTGGAGGTATGGGAGCAGGAACGGGAACTAATTTTTGGAGCAGCCACGATGAGGGTGTGCGTGTAACGGTAATCAGAGCCAGCGACGGTTCAGTTGCATCAGCATCCATTGACCTTACCAACAAGCATCCGACTGATATCCGGGTGCATTTTGGAAAAGTAAGCAAGACTTCCTACAGGAATGGCGCAGGACTTTCTGCAAGGATGGGAGGCTATACATTTTATAATCCAGCACAGTCCCTGCCACAGATTATCAGTACTTCAAGAGGAGGGGCAAACCTTGCAGCCATCAAACAGTACTTTACGGACGAGCAGGTGATCAGAGCCATTGCAGGATATGTCGGCATGGATTTCCAGACGCTGACAAACGGAGAGTACAAGCTGTTATTAGAGCCGATTGCATATGTGACGTTTGAGGGAGTCAGGACTGCGTTTACCGCCACGGAAGCGGCAAAATACAACCAGTTAAGGGGCGGCCTGTTGCGAAAGAAAATGCCGTCCCTGTCCCATAAAAACCTGCCGCTTGCCATGTTTTTGGAAACATCGGATTTAGGATATCCGGCGTGGAGCGGCTCTAAGACAGAGAAAGCGAATGATGAGGATATCATCCGCGCATTAGGACTTGGCATCGTGCGGTTTAATGAGGTGGTCACACCGGAAGTCATCGAAGCGGACTATGAATACCGTGTGGATACGGATGTGATAACGGCGGTCACGGTCAGTGGAGGACAGAGTGATCCGGACAACTCCGTCACCGTGACATTTTCTATTCTGGGAAGAAGCTACAAGGTTGAAAACGTGTATTACCCGGAGGACGGACAGCAGCTCGTGTGGGTAAAATGGCATACCCCGTCCACGGAACAGCACATCACGATTATCGTGACCGCCAGCGGAGGCAGTGCATCCGTGAGCCGGGGAACCATCACGGCGAACATTGTGGATCTGGATGACAATCCACCGCCAAATCCTGTTGCAGATGACAGAAATGACAGCTACCGGAAAGAAAATGCAGTGATGCCTGTAAATCCAGAAAAGACACAGGCGGCATGGAGTGTCTGGAAAGCCAAGTGGAAGGAAAAATGGGTATGGCACAGTGACTGGAACTGGGAGTCAGAGGATCATTCGGCAAGCTGTGAGGCAGGATGCACACAGAGCCATGGATACTGGCAGGATGATGGCGAGTATGTGGATGAAGGCTGGTGGGAATTTGAAGAGAAACATTATTCGGCATCCCTGACCGCAGATATGCATCTGGTCACGGATGAGAAGGCACCGACCGCGGACGGCATGGTTACCAAAAGCGGGTATGGTGTGAATGTTTCCCTGAGTGCAAGGGCATTGAGCAGCCAGACATCCGCAACAACAGCACCGCAGACAGCAGTCAGTTACTTCCCGGAATTTTATTACGAAACCTACTGGCGGCTTTTAGAGAGAACCAGAAATGGATACAGTGCGGTCTTTGAATTTAAGAATAATGAGTATTCCACTTATTACCGGAGGACACATTTCACACCGGTCTGGATGCCGGACGGGGAGTACCGGGTATACACGTACCTGCTCGACTGCTGGACACCGGATGGAATGCTTTCCGTGAACCTGTCAAACGCTGTGCAGATATCTGGAAGCCTGTGGGATGACTGGCATATCGCACCGCAGAATGTGAGGTAGGAAACCGATGGGATATGAGAGAATCCAAAAGCCGGAAGGACTGCTGTACCATTACACCAGAAAAGAAAATCTGGAATCCATCTTAAGGGATGGGAGGATACGGAAATTTTGTGACCGGGAAACATGGTTCACGAAATCCCTTGCAGATACGCTGCGGCTTATGTCACTCACGGTGATGCAGGAGGGAGCAGCTTATTATGATGCGAGCGGCAGGCTGCAGCGTTACCCGGCATTTGTACCGGAGGATTATGTAGTTTTAGAACTTACCCCGCGCTACCAGAGCGGGGAATGGGTGATCTGGAATCAGGAACTTCCACCCAATGCCCCGGAGTCCGTAAGGGAGCTTGCGGAAGAGTTCAGCCACTTAAAACTCGGATACCGTGGAGATTTAAAGTTCTGGGAGAATCCTGTCATTTATGAGATGACAGACCTTTTGGAAGAACCGGACCAGACCAGTGAAATGAAAATGCAGTAAAAAAACAGAAAAAAGGAAAGGAAGATCAGATGAAGAAAAAGAAATGGATGATGATGGCAGTGATGGTGCTTGCACTTACGATGATGTTTGGAACTACAGTATATGCGTCAGGGAAAGGGGATGTGGCAGGCGCAATCGAGGGTACATGGCAGGATGCCTCCGCACAGATCAAGACAGTAGTCAATAAGGTGGTGTTTCCGGCAATCGACCTGATACTTGCCGTATTCTTCTTTGCAAAGCTGGGTACGGCATACTTCGATTACCGAAAACACGGACAGTTTGAATGGGCGGCACCCGCAATCCTGTTTGCGTGTCTGGTATTCACGCTGACGGCACCGACCTATATCTGGAAAATCCTTGGCATATAGGGGATGGTGAGAAAGAAGGTGTCAGATGTTTATATTTGATTTTGTTGCGGAAACCGTACTAGACCAGATCATCGACTGGCTGTATGGGAAGATCGTTGGATTTCTCAATGATTTTTTTGCAATGATGAACAATATGGGGGTGGAATTGTTTGACCTGCCGTGGGTGAATGCAATTACCACTTTTTTTAGCTGGCTTGGCTGGGCATTGTTTGTGGTAGGGCTGGTGGTCGGAGCTTTTGAATGTGCCATAGAGTATCAGGGAGGAAGGGGCAGTATCAAGGATACTGCCTTAAACTATGTCAAGGGATTTATGGCGGTCAGCCTGTTTTCCATTCTTCCGGTCAACTTATACTCCCTAAGTGTGTCGCTGCAGAGTTCCTTCGGATCGGCATTATCCGGCATTACAGATGCGGAAAGCATCGGGATGACTGCACAGCAGGTGCTTATGTCAGCCGCCATGCCGGGAGTGGGGAATCCGATCCTGCAGATATTCTGTGCCGTGATGATGGGGTATGCCGTGATAAAAGTGTTTTTCGGAAACCTGAAAAGAGGAGGCATCCTGCTCATACAGATCGCAGTTGGAAGCCTTTATATGTTTTCTGTTCCAAGAGGATATATTGACGGTTTTACCCAGTGGTGCAAGCAGGTCATTGGAATCTGTCTCACCGCTTTCCTGCAGTCCACCATGCTCACGGCAGGACTCATGATCTTCAAGGACCATCCTCTGCTTGGTCTGGGTGTCATGCTTTCCTCCACGGAGGTGCCGAGGATTGCCGGACAGTTCGGACTGGACACCAGCACAAAGGCAAACCTGATGAGCGGAGTTTATGCAGCGCAGACAGCCATCAACATTTCAAAAACGGTTGTCAAAGCAGTGGCAGCATAAGGCGGTGAAAGGATGGAGAAAAAGCTGGGGAGTCTGTTCGATGGGATCGGGGGATTTCCATTGGCAGCAAAAAGAAATGGCATACGGCCTGTGTGGGCGAGTGAGATAGAAAAGTTTCCCATGGCAGTTACCATGCACCGGTTCCCGGAGATGAAACACATGGGAGACATTACAAAACTGCATGGGGAAAACCTCCCGGTTGTGGATGTGATAGCCGGGGGTTCGCCATGTCAGGACTTATCCATTGCCGGGAGACGCGCAGGACTTGCGGGGATGCGTTCCGGTCTCTTTTTAGAGCAGGTACGCATCATAAAAGAAATGCGCAGGCAGGAGGAAAGGAGGAAAAACAGCAGTGGAAGGAGAGCAGATGTCCCTGTTCGACCTCGGTATATGGTCTGGGAAAATGTGCCGGGAGCCTTCTCAAGCGGAGAACCAAAAGGAGCAGATTTTAAGAGAGTCCTCGAAGAAGTCTGTGGTATATCGGAGGAGTCCGTATCTTTACCTGGACCGCCGGATGGGGCATGGACTCCTGCCGGGATTATTCTGGGACAGGAATTCTCTGTTGCTTGGAGGGTACTGGACGCTCAATTTTGGGGAGTCCCCCAGAGACGCCGAAGAATCTTCCTTATCGCAGATTTTGGAGGCCACAGTGCCGGAGAGATATTATTTGAGTCCGAAAGCGTGTGGAGGCATTATCAGGAGAGCAGGGAACAGAGGAAAAAAGCTGCCGCCGATCTTGGAGGCGGCACTTTTGATGCAGGCACAGGAGCCGACATAGTGTGTCTGATGGATCAGGGAGGACAGCGGATGGATGTGTACCGGAACCTTATCGGTACACTTCTGGCACACAGTTCAAGCACACCGCCCATTATCATGGCGAGCAGTCAGGCAAATGCAGAAATCGGGATCGGATATTGTCCGACCATTACAGCCGCGGCAGGGATGGCAGGCAATAACCAGCCGATCCTGTTTGACAATCACGGACCGGACACCCGCTACAGCGGACCGGTGAAGGTGGCGCAGACCGTTACTTCTGCACTGGGGACGGGAGGCAACAATACGCCGCTTGCTGTTCATGGAGAACCCTACTGCATCGCCGGAAATGTCATCAACCGTCAGGATAAAAACGGGGGAAACGGCTGCGGCTATCAGCAGGGAGTCAGTTATACGCTGACAACAGAGGACAGGCATTGTGTGGCATACACGGATGACCTGCCGGAGCTTTATCAGGACGTGGTTGGAACATTGTGTGCCAAGGATGCAAAAGGGCTGAACAGTCAGTATGTCAGCCAGAGCAAATGCATTGTAAGCAGAAAGAAGCGTGTGAGGAAACTCATACCGCTTGAGTGTGAAAGACTCATGGGGTTCCCGGACCACTGGACGGACATTCCGGGAGCAAGTGACAGTGTCCGGTACCGGGCATTGGGAAACAGCGTGGCAGTGCCGTGTGTGGAATATATTCTCTGCGGCATTGCTTATTTTTTAGAAAGACAGGAGGGAGAACGGGATGTACATATACCCGGATAATCTGAAATCGAAAGCGAGCATGTGGCTGTGGGAGTTAAAAGACCTTGCAGTGACAGGAATCATCGTACTGGTATCTGTGTTTGCATTTGCCTATGCAAAACTGTGGTTCCCGATGGTGATAGCAGGCGTATACGCATTTTTAACGATACAGGTGGAGGATACCACCATCTTAAAATTTATCCACTATGCATGTGCGTATTTTTTGATGGAACAGCAGCATTATGAATGGAGGTATACCGCAAATGAAACGGAAGAATGAACAGTCCACAAGGGAGCTGATGGGGACAAAGGAACTGTCGGATTACAGCATCCGCACTTACCGGAAGGATGAGCTGGTCTATTTTCTGATCCAGCCGAGCAACCTGTCCGTGTTGTCGGAGGAGAGCCTTTCTGCAAGAATCTACGGACTCATGACGGTCTTAAAAGGCATCACGGAAATCGAGATGATGTGCTTAAATTCCCGTGAAAACTTTGAGGACAATAAAAGATATTTAAAGAACCGCGCGGAGGAAGAAACCAACCCGACTGTGCGGAAACTGCTGGAACTGGATGCAGGACACCTTGACCGGATGCAGGTGCAGATGGCAACGGCAAGGGAGTTTTTACTGATTATCCGGCTGAGAAACCAGAAGGAGAATGAGGTGTTCTCTTACTTAAATCGTATCGAAAAAATGCTGGTGGAACAGGGATTTACATCCAAAAGAGCGGATGAGGAGGACATGAAGAGGATACTGGCTGTTTACTTTGAACAGAATGTCACAACGGAAAAATTTGAAGAATTTGATGGGGAGAGGTGGATCATTTTAAATGAATAACAACAGAAAGAAAAAAACACAGACACAGACACCGGGGGAAGAGAGGCTTAAGAGTTTCCTTGACATGATCGCGCCGTCCGTCATCCAGTTTTACACGGATCATTATATCTGCGGGAATACGTTCCGCAGTGTCTGGGCACTCAGGGAATATCCGACTGCAACGGATGAGCAGGCAATCCTGCGCCACCTTGGGGAAAAGGACGGTGTGACACTGCGTATCTATACCAGACAGGTCACACCGGCAGAGGAGAAAAAAATTATCAGCAATGCGGCAAACAAGAACCGCATGAAACAGGGGAATACAGAAAATTTACAGGAGACAGTCACGGCAGCGAGCAACCTGCAGGATGTGACCAACATCATTGCGACCATGCACCGCAACAGGGAGCCGTTACTGCATACGGCTGTGTATCTGGAGTTATCCGCAGCGGACATGGATAAGTTAAAGCTGCTGCAGACCGAAGTGTTGACAGAACTCATCCGTTCCAAACTGAACGTGGATAAGCTGCTGTTGCGCCAGAAGCAGGGGTTCTTATGTGTGCATCCGGCTGGCAGGAATGTCTTTCTGGAGCAGTTTGAACGTGCGCTTCCGGC